>CAUPYO010000064.1:0-8821 GCA_963515565.1 uncultured Microbacterium sp. | reverse complement strand
CGGCTACACCGGCCCCGACCCGCGCGCCGCGTCGCTGCGCCTCGGACGCAGCGGCATCGTCGCGGTGGTGGTCGGGTCGTCGCTCAACTTCATGTTTGTCGATCCCGTGCAGCGCCTGCTGATGGACGGTCTGGCCGAAGCGGTCGCCCCCCTGGGCGCGGGGCTGCTGCTGCTGCGCCGCGACGCGGAGCTCGACATCGAGAATGCCCCGACCCTGACCACCGCCTCGATCGATGCAGCGGTGCTCATCGGCTGCGACGGGTCGCTGCGCGACTCGCTGCCCATCGTCCAGGCCCGCGGGGTACCCGTGGTCGTGGTCGAGGGCGACGCCGGCGAGGGCGTTCCCCGCATCGCGCTCGACAACCGCGAAGCCCAGCGCCGCGCGGCCGAGCATCTGCGTGAGCTCGGACACACCCGCGTCGCGATCGTGACCCTCTGGCAGGATGCCGTCGGCACCGTCGGCTGGATCGACCCCGACGCCGACATCACCGTCGACGTCACCCGCGATCGCCTGCAGGGGGCGCGGGACGTGTTCCCCGCAGCTCCCGCCTTCGCCAGTGGCAGCAGTTCGATCGACGACGGCCTGGCCGCGGGGCGGGTGATGTTCGCCGACCCCGAGAACCGCCCGACGGCCGTCATCGCCCAGAGCGACCTCCTGGCGACCGGCGTGATCCGCGCCGCCGAGGAAGCCGGGCTTCGCGTTCCCGACGACGTCAGCATCACGGGCTTCGACGGCGTTCGGGTCGATGGCCTGGCTCCCTACGAGCTGACCACGCTCGTGCAGCCCGCGACCGAAAAAGGACGTGCTGCCGGGGCGGCCATCGCCGCGATGCTGGAGGGGCGCGAGCCGGCATCCGTCGATCTCACGTCGACATTCCGCATCGGTAATACGACGGGGCGGGCCGGCTAGTTCTGCGCTGCCGGTAGACTGGCACTCCGACCCCCGCGAACTGTCAGGAGGCCCGATTGCTCGTGCTCCTGGCTGCGTTCGCGGTGATTCCGCTCGCGTTGCCGTGGTTGTTCGGGCGCATCGGCCCGCGGGCATTCTTCATCGCGGCGCTCCTGCCGATCATCGGTTTCGTACAGGCCCTGCTGCAGGCGCCCGAGGTCATCGCCGGCCACACAGCCACCGAATCGGTGCCCTGGATTCCCCAGTTGGGCATCGACATCTCGATGCGCATGGACACACTGGGCTGGGTGCTGACGCTCATCGTCACGGGTGTCGGCGCGCTCGTCCTCCTCTACTGCCGTTGGTACTTCGACGGGAAGAAGGAGGGCGTCGGACTCTTCGCCGCCGTGTTGTTGGGCTTCGCCGGCGCGATGTACGGACTCGTGCTGACCGACGACATCATCGTCCTGGTGATGCTGTGGGAGATCACGAGCATCCTCTCCTACCTCCTGATCGGCTTCTACCACGCGCGCGGTGCGAGTCGGCGTTCGGCGCTCCAGGCGCTCTTGGTCACCACTCTCGGCGGACTGGTGATGTTCGTGGGTGCCGTCATGATGACGGTGCTGTACGGCACGAACAGTCTCAGCGCCATCGTCGGCGCCGCGGCCCCGCTGCAGTCCGGAAGCGAAGGCCTGCTCAACGTCGCGATCGTGCTGCTGCTGGTCGGTGCGCTCAGCAAATCGGCCATCTTCCCGTTCCACTTCTGGCTGCCGGGAGCCATGGCCGCACCGACGCCCGTCAGCGCATACCTGCATGCCGCCGCCATGGTCAAAGCCGGCATCTATCTCATCGCCCGGCTCGCCCCCGCCTTCGCGCACAGTGAGTTCTGGCGTCCTATCGTCATCAGCCTCGGGCTGTTCACCATGCTGCTCGGCGGGCTGCAAGCGCTCCGCGAATCCGACCTCAAACGCATCCTCGCCTTCGGCACGGTGAGCCAACTCGGCATGCTCACCGTCGTGCTCGGCTACGGGGAGCGCAACTCGGCGCTCGCCGGGCTGGCGCTGCTGATCGGCCACGCCCTGTTCAAGTCGTCGCTGTTCCTCGTGGTGGGCGTGATCGACCGGCAGCTCTCCACACGCGACATCGGCGAGCTCTCCGGTGTCGGCCGGCAGGCCCCCACGCTCGCCGTCTTCTCGATCATCGCCATCGCGTCGATGGTCGGGTTCGCACCGACCGTCGGCTTCGTCGCGAAAGAAGCGGTGTTGACATCGCTGCTCGAGGGCGGCACGCGACCTGACGCCCTGATCCCGCTGATCGGCATCGTGCTCGGATCGGTGCTCACCACGGCGTATGGACTGCGCTTCATCTGGGGAGCCTTCTGGACCAAGAAGGATGCCGCAGGTCACGCGCTGCCGGTCACGGCGTGGCCCGACCCGCCGCTGGGCTTTCTCGCGGCACCGCTCGTGCTTTCGGGTCTGTCGGTGGTCGCAGGCTTTGCCGCCCCGCTGCTCGACGTCGCGTTCTCGGGCTATGCCGACACGCTGCCGGTCGCCGACGGTGAGGCCGGTCATCCATACCACCTCGCACTCTGGCACGGGTGGGAGCCGGCGCTGTTCCTCTCGCTCGGGAGCATCGCGCTCGGCGCCGTGTTGTTCTGGTTCGCACGGCGCACCGGACGGGTGCCCCGCCGCATCCTGCCCTTCACGGCGGCCGACGTCTACAACGCGACGCTGCGCGTCATCGCCCGGGTCGCGGTGTGGACGACGACCTTCACGCAGCGCGGCTCTCTGCCGGTCTACGTCGGCACGATCTTCGTCGTGTTCGTCGCCGCCGAAGGCACGGCCCTGCTGGCCAGCCCCGCATGGCAGATCTCGCTCGATCTCTGGCAGACGCCGATGCAGCTCGTGGTCGCACCGATCATGATCGTCGCGGGCATCTTCGCGGTGCGTGCGCGCAAGCGCTATGCGGGCGTCGTGCTGGTGTCGGCCACCGGCCTCGGGATGATCGCGCTGTTCGCCACCAGCGGCGCGCCCGATCTGGCCCTCACGCAGATCCTCGTCGAGACCGTCACGCTGATCGCGTTCGCCCTGGTGCTGCGCCGCATTCCCGCTCGCCTCGGTGAGCACAACGCGTCGGTGCGCCCCCTGGTGCGCGCCGTTCTCGCCATCGCCGTCGGAGCCACGATGGCCATGGTGGCCATGGTGGCCACCGGTGCACGCGTGGCCCCGCCCGTGTCCGATCGCTTCGCGGATCTCGCATACGAGTTCGGACACGGCAAGAACGTGGTGAACGTCGCGCTCGTCGACTTGCGTGGGTGGGACACCATGGGCGAGCTCTCCGTGCTGATCCTCGCCGCGACCGGCGTGGCCTCGCTCGTCTTCGTCACGCACCGCTCCGACCTGATCTCGCGCACGATCTCGGCGTTGCCGACGGGGGTGACGCGCACCCGACGGCCGCTCATCGAGACCGACGAGGGTCCGCAGCCGCGGGCGAGCTCGCCCGGCAGCACGCGACAGGCCTGGCTGGTCGGGGGGCAGAAGGTGCGCCCCGAGAACCGCTCGATCATGCTCGAGGTGATCGTGCGAATCCTCTTCCACACGATCATCGTCGTCTCGATCTACCTGCTCTTCGCGGGCCACAACCTTCCCGGGGGAGGGTTCGCCGGCGGACTCGTGGCCGGTATGGCCTTGGTCATGCGCTACATCGCCGGCGGCAGGTACGAGCTGGGCGCCGCCGCCCCGACGGATGCCGGGCGCCTGCTCGGAGCCGGCCTGACCCTCGCGATCGCCTGCGCCATCGTTCCCCTGCTGTTCGGGCTGCCGCCCTTGACCAGCTGGTTCTGGGATGCCGAGATCCCGGTGATCGGCCACATCGAGTTCGTCACCTCCACCCTCTTCGACATCGGCGTCTACCTGGTGGTCATCGGGCTCGTGCTCGACGTGCTGCGCTCGCTCGGCGGTGAGGTCGACCGCCAGACCCAGGAGCTGCGCGACCGGGGGGTGATCGTCTCATGACCGTCTCGGCCGTGCTGGTGATCATCATGGGCGCGCTCTTCGCCTGCGGTGTCTACGCGATGCTCGAGCGCAGCCTCACGCGGGTGCTGATCGGCTTCCTGCTGCTCGGCAATGCCACCAACCTCTTCCTGCTGATCGTGATGGGCCGCCCCGGCATCGCTTCCTTCTTCGGCGCCGGTGACGTCGATCAGATGAGCGACCCGTTGCCGCAGGCGCTCACCCTCACCGCGATCGTGATCACCTTCGCCGTCTCGGCGTTCTTGCTGGCCCTCATCTACCGTTCGTGGCAGCTTGGCCAGGCCGACACCGTGCTCGATGACGAAGAGGACATCGCCGTCCGCGACCGCGGCACGGTTGAAGAAGACGAGATGGACGACGAGACCTCCATCGAAGACGAGGACGACATCGTCACCACCGACTTCGTCGGCACCGACACCGCCCCGATCACGGTGCTGCACCACCGTGACCTCGACGGCATCCGCGACGATGCCCCGGTCGATCGTCCTCGCGGCGACGGCCGCGACCACACGGGGGGAGAGCCGCGATGAACGCCCTGGTTCCCCTCCTCGTGACGCTGCCGCTGCTGGGAGCCGGCATCGCGTTGGTGTTCGGTCGTCAGCGTCGCGTGCAGGTCGGCGTGTCGGTGGTCACCCTCACGCTGGTCCTCGCGATCTCCGCCGTGCTGCTCTACGCCGTCGACTCGTCCGGCCAGGCGATCGCCGTCTCGGTGGGCGGGTGGCCGATCCCCTTCGGCATCGTCCTGTACGTCGATCGGCTGGCTGCGCTGCTCGTCGTCATCTCCAGCATCGTGCTGCTCGCGGTTCTGCTGTTCTCGGTCGGACAGGGCGCCGCCGACGGCGATGACGACACCCCGGTCACGATCTTCCACCCGTCGTATCTCATCCTCTCGGCGGGCATCTTCAACGCGTTCATCGCGGGCGACCTGTTCAACCTCTACGTCGGGTTCGAGATCCTGCTCGTCGCCTCGTACGTGTTGATCACCCTCGGCTCGACCGAGTCGCGCATCCGCGCCGGCACGGTCTACATCGTTGTATCGCTCGTGTCGTCGATCCTGTTCCTCGCGGCGATCGCGGCGATCTACGGGGCCCTCGGCACCGTGAACATCGCGCAGCTCGCCGAGCGGATGACCGAGTTGCCCGAGTCGACGCAGCTCGTGCTGCACCTCATGCTGTTGCTGGCCTTCAGCATCAAAGCGGCCGTCTTCCCGCTGTCGTTCTGGCTGCCCGACTCGTATCCGACCGCGCCGGCTCCGGTGACCGCGGTGTTCGCCGGCCTGCTGACCAAAGTCGGCGTCTACGCGATGATCCGCACCGAGACGCAGATCTTCCGCGACAACGACGTCAACACTCTGCTGCTGATTGTCGCGCTGGCGACGATGATCGTCGGCGTGCTCGGTGCGCTGGCGCAGGCCGAGCTCAAACGCATCCTGTCGTTCACGCTGGTGAGCCATGTCGGCTATCTGGTCTTCGGACTCGCCATTGCGACGCCGCTGGCCCTCGGCGCGACGATCTACTACATGGTCCACCACATCATCGTGCAGACCACGTTGTTCCTCGCGGTGGGGCTCATCGAACGTCGCGCGGGCTCGACCTCGATCCTCAAGGTGAAGGGGTTGATGCGGGCGGCACCGGTGATCGCGGTTCTCTTCTTCATCCCCGCCATCAACCTGGGCGGCCTGCCGCCGTTCTCGGGGTTCATCGGCAAGCTGGCGCTGTTCAACGCCGCCGCCGAGGTCGGCACCCCGTTGATGTATGCGCTCATCGTCGGCGGCATCGTCACGTCGCTGCTGACGCTCTACACGCTCATGCGCGCCTGGAACCTCGCGTTCTGGCGCGAAGACGACGACCACACCGAGGAGACGGGCGTCGTCGAACGCATCTCCTACCTCGGCGATGCGCCGGCCGCCGACGATGCCGGCGCGCGTCGGGTCATCCCGCGCATCATGACCGCGACGACGGCCGGCATGGTCGCGGTGACGGTGGCGCTCACCGTCTTCGCCGGGCCGCTCTACACGCTGTGCACGAGCATCGGTGATGCGCTTCTGACTCCCGTGACCCTCGTTCAGCTCGACGATGGAGGGGGATCGTGAGCCCGGCATCCGTTTCCGTGGCTTCCGCCGTCTGGCGCCAGCTGCCGTTCTTCGTGTGGCTGATCGCCCTGTGGATGCTGCTGTGGGGGCAGTTCACGGTGCTCGCCGCACTGACCGGGCTGATCGTCGCGCTGTTCGTGACCCGTATCTTCCGACTTCCCGCGGTCGAGCTGTCGGGGCGGGTGAACCTCTGGTACGGCGTCGTGTTCGTGGTGATGTTCTTCGTCGCGCTCGTCCGCGGCTCGCTGCTCGTGGCCTGGCAGACGCTCAACCCACGGCGCTATCCCGGCACCGCGGTGATCGCGGTGCCGCTGCGTACCGACGACGACCTGATCATGGCGCACGTCGGGGTGACCGCCTCTCTCATCCCCGGCTCTCTCATCGTCGACGTCGACCGTGACCGCCGCATCCTCTATCTGCATGTCCTCGGGGTCTCGTCCCACCGAGACGTCGAGAACCAACGGCGTGCCGTGCAGGGGTGGGAGTCGCGGATCGTCAGAGCCGTCGGCTCTCCCGCGCAGCTGGAGGCCATTCGCACCGCCGGCGCGCAGACACCGCGTGAGGGGGGTGCAGCGGTATGAGCGTCCTGATCGTCGCCGTCTACGTCGTCTTCGCCGTTGCCGGCCTGCTCACCCTCTGGCGCATCATCGTGGGTCCCTCGATCCTCGACCGGGCGGTGGCATCCGACGTATTGCTGACGCTCGTGATGTGCGCGCTGGGCGCCGACATGGTCATCAATCACCACACGCGTTCGCTTCCGGCGCTGCTGATCATCGCCGCCGTCGGCGTGTTCGGATCGATCGCCGTGGCTCGCTTCGTCGCGCGAAGGGACAACACCAACCGATGAACGAGATCTTCGACGTCGCCGCCCTCGTGCTCGTGCTCATCGGCGGGCTGCTCTGCGTGACTGCCGCGATCGGGCTACTGCGCTTCCATGATGTGCCCACTCGCCTGCACGCCGCGACGAAGCCTCAAGTGCTGGGACTGATCCTCATCTGCCTGGCCATCGCGCTGTCGCTGCGATCGTGGTCTGTCCTGGCGTTTCTGGTGCCGATCGTCATGATGCAACTGGCGACCGCTCCGCTGTCGGCGCACATGGTCGGCCGGCAGGCCTACCGCAATGGCACTATCGATCAGCGTTCGCTCTACGTCGACGAGCTCGCCGCGGCGCAGCAGACGCCGCCTGCCGCGGGCGGCTGACCGCCTGCCGTCGCCTCCTCCCCAGGGTGGGATCGGCGGATCTATCGGCTGCTCTCTGTGGATAATCGCCCCGGCCCCTGCCGTGGGACGAAGACTGGTGCAGCCGGGTGAGCCGGGTGCGGAGCTGGGGGGTATCCGCCCCGGCCCCGGCGTTCTTGTCGCGCACCTCCTCGTGTCGGCGAAGCGATTCCCGCCGGTCGGCCGGGAACAGGCCACCGGTCGGGCGATGTGCGTACCGAGGGATCCTGGTGGACTGGTGCCGGTCCCCCGCCACGGGCGGACCGTGTGACGAAAGACGAGATCCATGACACTGCCGACGACCCCGACGACCCCGACGATAAGTCTGATCCTGGCGGAGCCGCGCGAACTCTCCGAGTTCACAAGCCGGGTTCAGGCCGCCTTCGCGCCCGCCGTCGAACAGGAGATGGGGCATGTGGCCGGCGAGCCGATTCCGAGCGATGAGGAGGTCACGGCATCGTTCGACGATCCGCGCGCCGAGGTCCTGCAGGTGTTCGCCGACGGGGAGCGCGTCGGGGGCGCCGTGGTCCTGATCGACGCCGACACCCACCACAACGAGCTGGAGCTCTTCTTCATCGACCTCGGCATCGAAGGCCGAGGCTTCGGCCGCCATGCCTGGCGGGCGATCGAGGCGCGCTACCCCGACACCCGGGTGTGGTCGACGGTGACGCCGCATTTCGAGGTGCGGAACATCCACTTCTACATCAACGTCTGCGGATTCCACGCGGTGGAGTTCTTCCACGCCGGCCACCCCGACCCCCATTCGCCGCCCGAGGGCAGCCCGAGCGAGGAGTTCGACGTGACCGACCGCGCCTTCCGGTTCGAGAAACGGATGCCGCTAGGGAGCCAGTGACGGGGTGCGGTCGATGCCGAACTCGTGGCGCAGCACGCTGCGCGCCGCGAACCACCCCGACTGCCCATGCACCCCCGGTCCAGGAACGGTCGACGCTCCGCACAGGTAGACCCCCGGCATCGGGGTCCGCCAAGGTTCGGTACTCAACACCGGCCGAGCCAGCAGTTGACGCAGCGTCGGCGTTCCGGCCGCGATGTCGCCGCCGACGTAGTTGGGGTTCTCCTCGGCGAGTTCGGCAGCGGTCGAACTGTGGGAAGCGATGATCAGATCTCGGAAGCCCGGCGCGACATCCTCGATCGCCTGTGTCACCGCCTCGGTCTGGTCGACGTTCGAACCGGTGGGCACGTGCGTGTACGCCCAGACGGCGTGCTGACCCGCGGGCGCCCGCGAGGGATCGAAGACAGACGGTTGCGAGACGAGGACGTAGGGGGATGCCGCGTGCCTACCCGCCAGCACCTCGCGCTCGCCGGCCGCGATCTGCGCGCGCGTGCCGCCGACGTGGACAGTGCCGGCCTCCGCGATGCGCTCATCGGCCCAGGGGACCGGACCCGACAGCGCGAACTGCACCTTCGCCGCCCCGCTACCGTAGCGGAAGGCCTCCAGCCGCTGCCGGTAGCGGGACGGCATCCGTTCGCCGGCGAGCCGCACGAGTGCGCGGGGCGTCACGTCGAGCACGACGGCACGTGCGGTCACCTCGTCGAGCGTGCGCACCTCGTGGGCGGTGACGATCTCACCGC
>CAUPYO010000063.1:0-8859 GCA_963515565.1 uncultured Microbacterium sp. | reverse complement strand
CTTCCCTGACACGGAAGAGGTCACTGGTTCGATCCCAGTATCGCGCACAGACAAAACCCCGTTCATCCGGGGTTTTTTTGTGCCCGGAAGCGGGTTGGTCAACGTCCAGTCCCGGCGTGGGCAGCGGTTGACCAGCCCGGTTCGGCCGAAAGGGCGCTCGGATCCTCGGTGTGGCGAAGGTTCGTCGCAGGTGATCCCGGTACACAAAGGGGGTGTCCGCGAGCTTCACCACTCACCGCGTGGAGCAGGCGCTCGACCTCTCGCCGCAGCGACACACGCACGTCGTTGATCTCGGCGATATCGGAATCAACGCCCACCGTGAAGCGGCACCAGACCTCGTCTTCACCGGCCCATAGCCGGGAAATCTCGGGGTCGACACCGTAGGCACTTCGCACGGCGGATGCAACCTGCTGCGACGAGTCTTCACACTCGCCACCCATCGCGTACTCGCCGAACTGCATGCATCCCGTCGTCGCGAGCCCCAAGAACGCAGGAGGAAGATCGTGCCAAGTGCTCGCGCTCGCATGGTGGTCAATCTCTGACAATCGCCGACTGCTGCGTACCGGCCTCCCGGCCCCCACATCCACCGACGGAATCTTGGAGCTCTCTTGGCGCGGAGGCTGGACGATGGGCGCGTGTCTCGCGAACAAGTAACGCCGTCGCGCGTTCCCGAACCGACCGTCACGTTCTGGGCCGCGAAGGCGGCGTCCACGGCCCTGGGTGAAGCGGTGTCGGATTTCTCGATCCGCGTGATGGCGCCAGGGATCGCGGTGGTGCTGGGATTCGTACTGTTCGTCGCAGCATTGACGCTCCAGCTCACTTGTCGACGCTACGCTCCGGGCGTGTACTGGCTTGCCGTCGCTGCCGTCGGCGTCTTCGGCACGATGGCGGTCGACGTCGTCCACGTCGTCGTCGGCCTTCCCTATGTCGTGTCCACGGCGTTCTACGCCACCATGCTGGTGATGGTGTTTGTCCTCTGGAGGCGCACCACGGGCACGCTCTCTGTGCACGCCGTGACGACCACGCGGAGTGAGCTTTTCTACTGGGCAGCGGTCGTCGGGACGTTCGCCCTGGGAACCGCCGTCGGCGACCTCACCGCCGTCGGCTTGGGCATCGGGTACGCCGGATCGATCCTCGTGTTCGCCGTGGCGATACTCGTTCCTGCAGCTGGGTACCGCTGGGGTCGATGGAACGGGGTGCTCGCCTTCTGGGTGGCATACGTTCTCACCCGCCCCCTCGGGGCCTCTGTGGCCGATGGGCTCGCGAAGCCGCTCGCCGAGGGAGGTCTGGGGCTGGGCTCGGGATGGGTATCGCTCTGCTTCGCGGCGAGCCTTCTGCTCCTGGTCCTGGGGATGCTCCCGCGCACCCTACGTACCAGGGGCAGCCTCGAGCGTTAGGCTCGCCGCATGGCCAACCTCGTGCTCACCGTCGTCGGCGACGATCGCGCCGGACTCGTCAACGCCCTCGCTCACGCGATCGCCGACCACGGCGGCAACTGGGAGCAGAGCGAACTCGCCGAACTTGCCGGCGCTTTCGCCGGCATCGTCCTCGTCTCCGTCTCCGACGAGCACCAGCAGTCCCTCATGGCGGCCCTGAACGGACTCGACGGGTTGCTCCGCGTCACCATCCACGATGCGCCCGCCGCGGCATCCGTCGAGGCACCACACGCGGTCTCGTTCACGGTGATCGGCAACGACCGGGCCGGCATCGTCCGCGACGTCACGGCGGCGATCGCCGCTCACGCGCTGAGCATCGACACGTTCCGCAGCCGCACGCTCGAGGCGCCGATGGCCGGCGGCACGCTCTTCGAAGCAACCGTGACGGTCAGCCTTCCGGCCGACGAGGATGCCGATGCTCTCACCGCTGCGCTCGAAGCTCTCGCCGGCGAGATCCAGGTCGATCTCACCGTCGGCTGAGGCGCGACGCCACCACGATCCCGACGCTCAGCGCAGCGCGAGCGGCACGACGGCGAGCGCGACGGTGACCGGCGCGACGACGAGGCCCCACAGGATGTAGCGCTTCCAGGGGACGTCGACACCGACGGCATGCAGTCTCTCGTGCCACAGCAGCGTCGCCAGCGAGGCCCACGGCGTGATCAGCGGACCGGCGTTGACACCGATGAGCAGAGCCGCCAGGCGAACCGGCGAGCCCGCCGCACTCTCCAGAGCGAGGTACGCGGGAAGGTTGTTCACGACATTGGCGCCGAGCAGGCCGACGCCCGCAACCTGCCACAGCGATACGAGATCGTCGCCCGTTCCGGTCGCGGTGGCCAGTAGCGCCCCCGAGCCGAGGGCCTCCGCCGCCCCGACGGCGAGGAACAGCCCCGATGCGAAGACGAGGAGCTGCCACGGCACGAGCGCCCACTTCAGCGAACGCGGCGAGCGCCACCCGAACACGGCCGTGAGCACGACGGCGGCTCCGAGCGCCGGCATCCACGGCGGAATGCCGATGATGAGCAGCGGCATCATCACGACCAGGACCACCGCCGAGATCTGCAAGAGCACCGGATCGGCCACGCGGGGGGGGGGGGGGGGCGTGAAGCGCCCGCGAAGATCACGGCGGTGGGTGAGCCAGAGGAACACCACCGTTACGAGTGTCGCGATGACCGCCGACGGCCCGAGCAGTCCGAGGAAACCGAGCGCGTCGAGGTCGCCGAGCCGATGGGCAGCCAGCAGATTGGTGAGGTTGGACACCGGCAGGAACAGCGACGCGGTGTTGGCCAGCCAGACGGTCGCGAACGCGAAGGGCATGGGCGACAGCCCGTTGGCACGCGCGACGGCCACGACGACGGGCGTCAGCAGCACCGCCGTGGTGTCGAGGGAGAGGAACGCCGTGACAATAGCGGCAAAGGCGACCACCATCAGCCACAGCACGATCACCCGACCGCGCGACCACCGCGCCATTCGCGCCGCGGCGGCGTCGAACACACCCGCCTGCGCAGCCAACTCCGCCACCACCGTGACCGCGACGACGAACAGTAGGATCGGCCACACCCGGTCGCCGATCTCGAGCGCACCCTCCCACGGGAGCACTCCCAAGACGACGGCTGCGCCGCCCAGGAGCAGGAGCACCGCTCCGATCACGGCTAGCATCACGGCATCCATCATGGACCCTGCCGCGACGATAGACTGCATCTATGGAACAGAGCCGGATCATCGCTGTGGCGACCGGCACGCGCACGCCCGGCGTACGAACGATCTGGGCCTGAGCGGGCAGGGCGCGGCGCGCCCGAAGCTGAGCATCCCATCCGATCCCTCTTCTGGAGACACTCCCTTGACTGACGTCTCACCTGCGGCGGACGTGGCCTATCCCGCCGACGGCTTCGCCCTGTTCCCCGACCGCTCCGTCGTCGCCCTGCGCGTCAACGGCGACCTGAAAGATCTCTCGACCGTCGTGACGGCCGACGACGCCGTCGAACCGGTCACCGTCGACAGCGCCGACGGCCTGTCGATCCTGCGCCACTCGACCGCGCACGTCATGGCTCAGGCCGTGCAGCGCATCAAACCGCAGTCGAACCTGGGCATCGGCCCGCCCATCACCGACGGGTTCTACTTCGACTTCGGCAACGTCGACCCGTTCACTCCCGAGGACCTCAAGGCCATCAAGAAGGAGATGGAGCGCATCGTTCGCGAGAACCAGCGCTTCGTCCGCCGGGTCGTTGACGAGGCTGAAGCTCGAGAGCTCATGGCCAGCGAGCCGTTCAAGCTCGAACTCGTCTCCCTCGCCGGCGGTCCGGGCTCGGGTGCCCACGCCGCTGAAGGCGCGTCTGCGGAGATCGGCGCGGGCGAGCTCACGGTCTACGAGAACGTGAACCGCGAGGGCGAGGTCGTCTGGCGCGATCTGTGCCGTGGCCCGCACGTACCCGGCACGCGCTACGTCTCGAACGGTTGGGACCTCACCCGCGTCGCCGGCGCGTATTGGCGCGGCAGCGAGAAGAACCCGCAGCTGCAGCGCATCTACGGCACCGCCTGGCCGACCAAGGACGAGCTGCGCGCCCACCAGCAGCGCCTCGAGGAGGCCGCGAAGCGCGACCACCGCAAGCTCGGCAAGGAGCTCGATCTCTTCTCGTTCCCCGACGAGATCGGACCCGGGCTGTCGGTGTTCCACCCCAAGGGCGGGATCATCCGCTACGAGATCGAGCGCTACATGCGTGAGCGCCTGCTCGCGAGCGGCTACGAAGTGGTCAACACCCCGCACATCACCAAGGGCGACCTGTTCATGACCAGCGGGCACCTGCAGTGGTACGCCGACGGCATGTACCCGCCCATGGTGCTGGACGAGGTGGTGGATGCCGACGGTCACGTCAGCCGCGAGGGCCAGGAGTACTACCTGAAGCCCATGAACTGCCCGTTCCACAACCTGATCTTCCGCTCACGCGGTCGCTCCTACCGTGAGCTGCCGCTGCGCCTCAGCGAGTTCGGGTCGGTGTACCGCTACGAGAAGAGCGGCACCCTGTCCGGCCTCACTCGCGTGCGCGGCATGACCCAGGACGACACCCACATCTACGTGACGGCCGACCAGGTCAAGGGCGAGCTCACCCACAGCCTCGACTTCGTGCTGCAGACCCTGCGCGACTACGGCCTGAACGACTTCTACCTGGAGCTGTCGACCAAGGAAGAAGGCAACCCGAAGTTCATCGGCGCCGACGCGCTGTGGACCGAGGCGACCGAGACGCTGCGCGAGGTGGCCGAGGCCTCCGGTCTCGAGCTCGTGCCCGACCCGGGCGGTGCCGCGTTCTACGGACCCAAGATCTCGGTACAGGCTCGCGACGCGATCGGACGCACCTGGCAGATGTCGACCATCCAGCTCGACTTCAACCAGCCGGAGCGCTTCGAGCTGGAGTACACCGGACCCGACGGCGAGAAGCACCGTCCGGTGATGATCCACCGCGCGCTCTTCGGCTCGGTGGAGCGGTTCTTCGCTATCCTGCTCGAGCACTATGCCGGAGCGTTCCCGGTGTGGCTTTCGCCCGTGCAGGTCGTGGGCATCCCGGTGGCCGATGACTTCGCACCGTACCTCGACGAGATCGTCGCGCGTCTGCGCGCGGCCGGTGTTCGCGCCGAGGTCGACCACTCCGACGATCGCATGCCGAAGAAGATCCGCACGCACACCACCCAGAAGGTGCCGCTGCAGCTCATCGCGGGGGAGCAGGACCGCTCCGGCGGCACCGTCTCGTTCCGGTTCCGCGACGGATCGCAGACCAACGGCATCCCCGTCGATGAGGCGATCGACAAGATCGTCGCCGCGATCTCGGGCAAGGTCCTGGTGAACACCGCGGAGGACCTCGCGTGAGCGCGGGGGACGCCGACGGTGACGCCCGCCTCGAGGAGGCGAGCGCCTTCGCCGGCGTCCCCGATGGCTTCCAGCGGCTCTGGACGCCGCACCGCATGGCCTACATCAACACGGGTGCCGACGCCCTCCGCGGCTCGGGCTGCCCGTTCTGCGCCGCGCCGCAGAAGTCGGATGCCGACGGCCTCATCGTCCACCGCGGCATCACCTCCTACGTCCTGCTGAACCTGTTCCCGTACAACTCGGGTCACATGCTGGTGTGCCCGTACCGCCACATCGCGACGTACGATCAGGCGACCCCGGAGGAGGTTGCCGAGATCGGCGAGCTGACCCAGGTCGGCATGCGGGTGCTGCGCTCGGTCTCGCGGTGTGACGGCTTCAACATCGGGATGAACCAGGGTGCGGTCGCGGGGGCGGGGGTCGACGAGCACCTGCACCAGCACGTCGTTCCGCGGTGGAGCTCGGACGCGAACTTCTTCCCGATCATCGCCCGCACCAAGGCGCTGCCTCAGCTTCTCGGCGAGGTTCGCGAGGCCGTCGCGGCGGCCTGGCCGGCGTGAGGGCGGGCGGTGCCGACGACGACGCGGAGCCGTTCGCGGTCGACGCGAGCAGGTTGAGCGCGCTCCCGGCATCCACTGTCGAGCTGTGCGGCGACATCACCGCCTTCGACGCCCGCCGCGCCGAGGCAGAAACGCGCGAGCGTCAAGACCCGCTGTACTGGGTCGATCTGGAGGTGCCTTCGGGATGGGTGCTGATCGGCGACAACGGGCAGGGCGATGAGTGGTGGCTCGGGCCGCACGGCGACGTGTGGTTCTTCGATCACACCGGCGGCGAGCGTGCCGTATCACGCTTCGCGCCGATGCACCTGGGCGTCACGGACTGGCTCATGGTGGGGCACGTCCTGCACGCGCTCGAGCAGATCGACGAGCCGACGGATGCCGACCACGACCGCGTTGACGCGGCGCTCGACGCGATCTCGCCCGAGCTCAGTATGCGCTGGCCGTACGAGCTGTTCTGACCGGGCGCGGCGGTTCGACTCGCTGCGCTCGCTCAACGACCGTGGCGCGGGCGGGGGAGTCCCGGTCGTTGAGCGAGGCGCGCAGCGCCGAGTCGAAACGCCGAACCTCAGCGCACCTGCGTGACGGGAAACTGCATCCGCGGATGCGCGTAGAACTCCTGCGCCTCGACAAGCTGCAGCTCGCGCTGCCCGGAATCGAACGTCGTCTGCAGCAGGTCGTACACGCTCGAGACGGTCTTCGCCAGCGCGTCGGCGGCGTCACCGCTCGCGCGGTAGTGGGCGGTGAACAGCGCCGCCGTGACATCGCCTGACCCGTTCGCCTTCATCGGGATGCGGGGCGTCTGCACGATCCAGGCGCCCTCATCGGTCACCGCGAGCATCTCGATCGTGCCCTCGGGGGCATCCGGACGCTCGACGGACGTCACCAGCACGGTGCTCGGCCCCATCGCCCGCGCCGCATCGGCGGACGCGAGCGTCGAGCCGAGGTCGCTCGGCTCGGTCTCGGTGAGAAAGCCCAACTCGAACTGGTTGGGCGTGATGATGTCGGCCGCGGGCACCACACGCTCGCGCAACAGGATCGGGATCGCGGGAGCCACGAAACAGCCGCTCTTCGCGTTGCCCATGACGGGGTCGCAGGCATAGATCGCCCGCGGGTTGGCGGCTTTCACACGCGCGACGGCGTCGAGGATCACGTCAGCAATGCCCTCGCCGCCCTGATACCCGCTGAGGATCACGTCTACCTCGCCGAACACCCCGCGCTCCTCTACGCCGGTGATGACGTCGCGCACGTCGTCAGGGGAGATGAGCGGTCCTCGCCAGGCGCCGTAACCGGTGTGGTTGGAGAAGTTCACCGTGTACACGGGCAGGACTTCGACACCGATGCGCTGTAGCGGGAACACGGCGGCGGAGTTGCCGACATGTCCGTAGGCGACGGCAGACTGGATGGAGAGGATCTTCATCGGGCGATCATCCTGCTTTCGAGGTCGCGGCCGCCGCGGGGATCGCCGCAGCCAGGTCGGTGGCCAGACGCACGAGGTCGACGTCGGACAGATCGTGCACCGTCACGCGCAGATGACGTGTGGCGTGCTCGTCCTCGAGCACGAATTCATCGCCGGCGCGGGCCAACCAGCCTCGGCGCATGAGCTGCTCGGATACCGCGCGGGCGGGCACCGGCAGCGGCACCCAGAGGCTCAGCCCGTCACCGGCCGAGACCGCAACCCCGTGCGACGTCAACGTCGCGGCCGCGACGCGGTTGCGTGTGGCGTAGTGGACGGATGCCGCGGTCACCGCAGCTACGGCATCCGGATCGGTCAGCTGTTCGAGAGCCAATCGCTGCAGCAGGTGGCTGACCCAGGTCGCACCCGGGTTGAGTCGCTCAGCGAGTCGGCCGGCGGTGTCGGGATCGGACGCGACGACAGCGAGGCACATGTCGGGGCCGAGAAACTTCGACACCGATCGCACGAGCGCCCAGCGCCGATGTCCCGCGCCGATGACCGAGTGCAACGGCTGCGAGGAGAGCAGGGAGAAGTGATCGTCTTCGATCACCAGCACATAGGGGTGCGCGGCCAGCAGTGCTCGGAGCGCGGCGGCACGCTCGGCCGAGAGGCTCGCGCCCGTCGGGTTCTGTGCGCGGGGCGTGAGCAGCACGGCGCGGACGCCCGCGTCGAGCGCCGCCCGCAGGCCCTCGACCGTCATCCCCTCGGCATCCACCGGCACGGCGACCGGGCGATAGCCGCCGAGGCGCACGGTGTTGAGACTCGCCAGGAAACAGGGGTCTTCGAGGGCGACGGCGTCATCGCGGGTCAGCGTCTGCGCGAGCAGTCGTTCGATCGCGTCGGAGGCGCCACCGGTGATGGTCAGACGCAGGGCGCGATCGTCGCCGAGCGCGTCGCGCATCCACGACTCGCCCCACGCCGCCAGGTCGCGGTCGATGATCGGCTCGCCGTACAGCACCGGGCGCCCGGCGATGCGCCCGAGCGCGGGGCGCAGATCGGGGATGAGACGCGGGTCGGGGTTTCCCGCCGCGAGGTCGCGCAGCACGGTGTTCTGGGCGAAACCGTCTTGCGCGAACGGCGTGCGATCCGCGACGCGTGTTCCCGCGCGACCGCGGGCTTCGACGAGCCCCGCCTGGGTGAGCAGGCGGTAGGCGGCGACCACGGTGTTGCGGTTGACGCCCAGTTCATCGGCCAGCGCCCGCACCGGCGGCAACACCGCAGCGGGCGCGAGTTCGCCCCGCTCGATGCGCTGGCGCACGCTCTCGGCGATCTCGGTCGCGCTCGCGCCGCTGAAACCGACGCCACTGGTCGTTTCGCGCGCGATGCCCATCGGTGAAGTCTATGTGACAGGCCATGCTAGCTTTTGGCCTAGGCCAATAATCGGCACCCGAAAATGCTTCGAAGGAGCTGCCCGTGTCCAGTCCCGTCACCGGATCATCCCGCGTCAAGCGCGGACTCGCCGAGATGCTCAAGGGGGGCGTCATCATGGACGTCGTCACCGCCGATCAGGCGAAGATCGCCGAAGACGCCGGCGCCGTTGCCGTCATGGCGCTGGAG
>CAUPYO010000062.1:0-8864 GCA_963515565.1 uncultured Microbacterium sp. | reverse complement strand
GACCAGGCTAGACCGCCCGCGCGTGTCCCCAACTCCTCCACCTCGCATCGGGGTCTCGCAGAATCCCCGACTCCGCCGCACGGAGCACTCCGCGTGGAGGAGTTCGGGACACGCGGGTGATATTTCGGCATCCCGAAATCTCTGCTAATTTTTCGGGATGCCGAAAAATGCCAGCACGGCACGTGCGATCACACCTCTGGCTGCGACGGCCGCGACCAGCCCGTCGCGCACCCGCCGCGCGGCGTGGCTGCTGGGGCCGGCGCTGGTTGCCGGGGTGGCCTACCTCGACCCGGGCAATGTCGCCAGCAACATGACGGCCGGCGCGCGCTTCGGCTACCTCCTGGTGTGGGTCGTCGTGCTCGGCAACGCGATGGCGTGGCTCATCCAGTACCTCTCCGCCAAGCTCGGTTTGGTCACCGGACAGAGCCTCGCCGAGACCCTCGGCGAGCGCCTCCGCAATCCGTGGGCACGCCGCGCCTATTGGCTGCAGGCCGAGCTCGTCGCGATGGCGACCGACATCGCCGAAGTCATCGGCGGTGCGGTCGCTCTGTGGCTGCTCTTCGCAGTTCCGCTTCCCGTCGGCGGATTGATCACGGGGGCGGTCTCCATCGCGCTCCTGCTCATCCAGCAGCGACGCGGAGCCCGCAGCTTCGAGTTCGTGGTGATCGCACTCCTCGCGATCATCTCGATCGGCTTCACCTATGGCGTCTTCCTCGCCCCACCGGATGCCGCGGGCGTCGCCGCCGGAATGATCCCCCGGTTCGAGGGTTCCGAGTCGGTGCTGCTCGCGGCATCCATCCTGGGCGCGACGATCATGCCGCACGCGATCTACGCGCACAGCGCGCTGGCGCGCGACCGGTTCACCGCACCCGGAGCACGCGCCCAGGACCGCGCCGTGGAGACCCCGCGACTGCTGCGCGCCACCCGCTGGGACGTCACGATCGCACTCGTGGTGGCGGGTACCGTCAACCTCGCGATCTTGCTGCTGGCCGCCGCGAATCTGGCCGGCGTGCCGGGCACCGACAGCCTCGAGGGTGCCTATGCCGCGCTATCGGCGGGTCTCGGCGGCGTCGCGGCGACGATGTTCGCCGTGGGACTGCTCGCCAGCGGCCTCGCGAGCACTGCGGTAGGCGCCTACGCCGGGGCGGAGATCATGCACGGCCTCCTCCGCATCCGCGTGCCCCTGATCGCGCGCCGCCTCGTCACGCTCGTGCCCGCCATCGCCCTGCTCGCTCTCGGAGTCGACCCGACCTGGGCGTTGGTCCTGAGCCAGGTGGTTCTGAGCTTCGGCATCCCGCTCGCCCTCATCCCGCTCGTGACGCTCACCGCGCGCCGCGGCGTCTTGGGCGACTATCGCAACCGCTGGTGGACAACCGCGGCCGGCGTGCTGGCGTCGATTTTCCTGATCGCGCTCAACGTTCTGCTGCTCTGGTTGACGATCGCCGGATGATTCGGCGGGCGGCCGCCCATCGAGACTCAGGACGCCGCAGATGGTTGCGATAGCCGACCTCGACACCGGTGCCTCCGCCGTCACCGGCTAGCCTGATCCTCGTGGCTGCGAACTCCGTCGCGATCGACGACTACCTGAAGACGATCTATCACCACACCGAGTGGCAGTCCACGCCGATCACGTCATCGCAGCTCGCGGGTGAACTGAGGCTCGCTCCGTCGACGGTGACCGAGATGGTGCAGAAGCTCGTCGTGCTCGATCTGGTCGACCACCGGCCCTACGGCCCGGTCGCGCTCACCGAAGCGGGACGGCTGCGCGCGGCATCCATCATCCGTCGCCACCGGCTGATCGAGACGTGGCTCGTCCAGGAATTCGGCTACGCCTGGGACGAAGTGCACGACGAGGCCGAAGTGCTCGAGCACACCATCAGCGACCGGCTGCTCGCCGGCATCGACGAGCGGCTCGGACACCCGCGCTTCGACCCCCACGGTGACGCGATCCCCGACGAAGCCGGCGACGTGCATCGCGCACCGTTCGTTCTGCTGGCCGCCGCCCCTGTCGGTCACACCGGCGAGGTGCTGCGCGTCAGCGACCGCGATCCCGCGTTGCTGCGCGCTCTCGAAACCGCCGGCATCGATGTGGGCCACACGGTGGTCGTCATCGGTTCCGACACGGTGCGCGTGGACGGGGATGCCACGGTCGAGCTTCCCGAGGGTGCCTCCGAGGCGGTCTGGCTCACCGCCTGAGCGCCTCGTCGCAGATTCGGATCACAGCATCAGATTCGGACGGCGCGAGCGACGGCATCCGAATCCGTTCACGGGGCCCGATTCTGCGAGCCCGCGTCACCGCCGCCACGGCCGGCGCGGCTTGCTCGCCTTCAGGTACGGCCACGTCATACCGGTGGCGTGCTCGCAATACCCCCACAGGCGCGCCGCGATCTCCTCGTCACGCGTCAGCTTGCTCGCTGTGCCGAGCTTGGGAGCCCCGGCGACCAGACGCGAGGGCCCCCAGAACTGGCCGCCGTCCGCCTCGGGATCGACCAGGGCGCGCACGAGCGGCCACGCCCCGCGCTCCTTCGACTGGGTGATCGGCGTCTGCAGGTTGTCGACGAAGCGCGTCATCCGCGACGGCTCGTTGATCCCCAGGATGCCGCGGGTGCGGCCGCTGATCGCGTACCCCGGGTGGGCGACGAGGCTGGCGATGGGCACGTTCGCCGCGCGCAGACGGCGGTCGGCCTCGAAGCCGAGCGCGGTGGTCGCCACCTTGGACTGCACGTAGGCGCGCCACGGCGAGTAGTTCGTCTCCAGCTCGGGGTCGACCGGGTCGTAGTTGCCCATCGCCGTCGACATCGACCCGACCCACACCATGCGGCCGCGACCGGCGGCGAGCGGCAGCAGCAGCTCGCCGGCGAGCGCGTAGTGCCCGAGGGCATTGGTGGCGAAGACCACCTCGTGTCCGTCGGCGGTGGTCTCGCGGTGACGCGGCGGATGCACGATCCCCGCGTTCAGCAGCAGGCCGTGCAGGCCGGCGCGGCCGCGCACCGTCGCGGCCGCCGCACGCACCGACCCGAGGTTGCTCGTGTCGAGCAGGAGGGTCGTGAGCTCGGCATCCGGAACCTGTCGGCGAACGGCGGCACGAGCGGTCGCGAGCCGATTCGGGTTACGACCGGTCATGATGACATGGGCGCCGGCACCGGCCAGCTGCAGCGAGGAGAAGAAGCCGAGCCCGGCCGTCGAGCCCGTGACGAGGTACCTCTTCCCGGAGAGGTCGGGAAGCTGCGCCGGATCCCAGTCGTCACGTGCCACGGGTCGAGACTACGGCCGGATCGCCCCGCTAGGCTGGCCCCATGCGGACACGCGCCGATATCGAATGCTGGCTGACCGACATGGACGGCGTTCTCGTCCACGAGAACAAGCCCATCCCCGGCGCCGCCGAGCTGCTCGCGCAGTGGCGCGACACCGCGACTCCGTTTCTCGTGTTGACGAACAACCCGTTCTACACACCGCGCGATCTCAGCGCGCGGCTGCGCATCTCGGGGCTGGAAGTTCCCGAAGACCGCATCTGGACGTCGGCGCTGGCGACCGCCGATTTCCTGCGCTCACAGCATCCGGGCGGCACCGCTTTCGTCATCGGCGAGGCGGGCCTGACGACAGCTCTGCACGAGGCCGGCTACGTCATGACCGAGACGCAGCCCGACTACGTCGTGATCGGCGAGACACGCAACTACTCGTTCGACCGCATCACCCAGGCGATCCGCTTCATCAACGCCGGCGCGCGGTTCATCATCACCAACCCGGATGCCACGGGCCCGACCCCCGGTGGCGTCGTTCCGGCGACCGGGTCGTTCGCCGCTCTCATCACACACGCCACGGGCAAGGCGCCCTATGTGGTGGGCAAGCCGAACCCGATGATGTTCCGCTCGGCGATGAACCGCATCGGTGCCCACTCGGAGATCACCGGCATGATCGGCGACCGCATGGACACCGACGTCGTGGCCGGCATCGAGGCGGGGCTGCACACGATTCTCGTGCGCACCGGCATCTCCGACGACGCCGAGATCGAGCGCTATCCGTTCCGTCCCGACGAGATCCTCGACTCGGTCGCCGACCTGCTGGCCGACGAACCGCCGGAGTCCGAGATGCCCGAGGGCCTGTGACGGACCGCGGGTCCGGGCGTCGCGTCACCCTCACCGAGGTTGCGGAGCGCGCCGGGGTCTCACGGTCGGCGGCGTCGTTCGCCCTCAATGGCCGCCTGGACCAGCGCCTGTCGGTCGAGACGATGGCGCGCGTGCGCAAGGCGGCAGACGACCTCGGCTACCGCGCGAACCTCACGGCCAAGACTCTGCGCACCGGCCGCTCGGGCACCGTGGCTCTCGTGTCCGACTTCGTGAGTTCGACCTCGTTCGCCAACTCGATGGTGCGCGGCGCACTGGAGCGCCTGCGCGAAGAGGGCTTGCTGCTGTTCACCGTCGACACCCAGGGCGAGGCCGAGATGGAACGGCGATTCCTGGACGATCTAGTCGCCCGCGATATCGACGGCATCCTGTACGGCTCGATGTTCACGAGACGCGTGACTCCCCCGGCCTCGGCCGGGCAGACGCCGATGGTTCTCATGAACTGCGAGGCCGACGACCCGGCCATCAGCTCGGTCGTGCCCGACGAACGCGACGCCGGCGCGACCGCCGCACGACTGCTGCTCGAGGCCGGCCACGACCGCGACATCTGGTTCATCGGCGCTCTTGCTCCGGGCCGCACCGGCGGTGCCGCCTGGCACGACTGGGGCCCCGTCGCGCTGCCACGGCGTCTGGACGGCATCCGCGAGACCCTCGCCGCGGCCGGGACGGCTCTGGCGGGCGAAGTGTGGGTCGACGAAGACTGGACCGTGCACGACGGGCGGGATGCCGCGGAGCGCCTCCTCGCCGGCGGCGCAACACCGAAAGCGATCATCTGCGTGAACGATGCCGTCGGCGTGGGTGTGTTCCAGGCTCTGCGTCGCGCCGGATTGCGCGTGCCCCAAGACGTCTCTCTCGTCTCCTTCGACGGCGGCGTTCTCGCCGAAGCCACCGACCCGCAGCTCGTCTCGCTGGGCCTACCCCAGGCCCAGATCGGCCGACGGGCCGCGGATCTTCTGCTGGCACGCCCCGCCGAACCCCGACACGAGCTCGTGCCCATGCCGATCGCACCGGGCGGCTCGATCGCGGCCCCGCACGCCTGAGCATCGCCGCGACGGCCCGCGCAGAACTTTGTATTGCATCATGCGCTCAATCGGTATAGCTTTCCGCGGAGCGGGAAGATCCTGCGGACGATCACCGCGAGCGGTGTGCGGCTGCGCTTCGTCACGTCGGCGACGACGTTTGCCCTGACACTGCGGAGCACGCAGCTGTACTTCGATGGGCCGGCCGGGCCGATCAACGATGTCGTCGTCGAGGTCGACGGCAAGCCGGTGCACGTGGTGCGACCGACGGTCACCGATATCCGTCGCCTCTCGTGGACGGGGGATGCCGCGACCGGCTCGACCGTTGCGCCGCCAGAGACACTCACATTCGCTCGCGGGTGCCGGCGAGAAGGCCGTGACCGGTTGGCTGACGCAGGGCATGATCGTCGATCTGATCGATCTGCGGGCGGATGCCGCGGTCAGCACCGCGCCGCCGTCGAGCGCGCCGGTCTGGATCCACCACTGCAGCTCCATCAGCCACTGCGTCGAGACGCCGTCTCCGACGGGAATGTGGCCGGTCATCGCCGCGCGCCTGTCGGACCTGTCGCTGATCAACCTCGGTTTCGGCGGTCACAGTGCATGCTCGGCCCGTTCGTCGCTGATACGATCGCCGCGGCTCCAGCAGACGTCATCTCACTCAAGGTGGGCGTGAACATCGTGGGCGCCCGGGCGCCCTACCAACGGATGTTCACGCCGATGGTGCACGGCTCTCTCGACCGAATCCGCGACGGCCATCCCGACACACCCATCGTGCTCGCGTCGCCGATCCTCTGGCCGGGGAGCGAAGACGTGCCGGGCCCGTCGGATGTCGAGTTCCTCGAGGCCGGGCGCGTACGCTGCTACGCCGCCGGGGATGCCGGGGATATCGCCCCGGACCGAGTCGCGACGACAGCTGGCCGAAGTGGCGCGGGTGCGCGCGGCATCCGGCGAACGCATCGTCTACCTCGACGGGTTCAGCTTGCACGGGCCGGACGATCAGGCGCGGTACACCCTGCCCGACAGCCCGCGTCCCGACGCCGAGTTGCACGCCGAGATCGGCCGGCGCTTCGCCGCCGCCGTGTTCGGTGAGGGCGGGCTGGTTCCGCGACCCGGACTAGGCCGAAACTGCCCGCCTTCGCGCCAGGTGCCTCCCGAAAGCTCGGTGGTCATCGCGGGCGACCGTTTACTATCTCTGTCCCCTCCGCGTACGCGATCGCCCTCAAGGCATCGTCGTGGGCGAACCCGTGCTTGTCAGTACTAGAAGGCCAGATCGAAGCCGCAAAAAGCGTGTCCCGAAAAGGCGGGCCACAAAAAGACGGCCAAGCGCTCGGTCTGTAGTCGAAGGAGGCCGAATCGCGGGTCGTAGCCCATTCTCGGGACTGCTGAAAACCTGACCCGCGCCGAACACTTCGAACTGTGAAATCAGATCAATTCGTAGACCAATTGCGTATTGACACGTGCGACCTTCGACGGTTTCTCCCGCATGTCACCTATCAATCTGCGATGTGCTGTGCTGGCGTGTATGGGAGGAGCATCCATCCCGGGTGCATCGAGGGAGGAAGTAAAGATGCGGAATCTCAAGCGCTACCTCGCGGCGGTGGCTGCAGCAGCGTTGATGGCGACCGGCCTGACACTGGGAACGGCGACCGCAGCGTCGGCCGCGGGCAACTGCAGCTATTTCGCAAAGCAAGCCGGCGAGCTGGTCGGGACGTGTACAGGAACGGTCTATTTCAACTGGACGTGTTCCAGCGACGCATTCAACACATGGAACAAGAAGAAGATGGAGTTTGGCTCCACCCCGAACACGCAGCGAATCGTGGGCTGCAACTTCGGCGGTGTCAACGACTACTACGTCTCCAGCTAGACCGCATTCGAAGTGCATCCGAGCGGAGCGACAGACTCCTTCGGAGCAAAGCTCCGGCCCGCCGGAGCCGGATCAGGCCAACTCTGATCCGGCTCCGGATTGTTGCTGGCCTAAGCTTGGACACGATCTTCCAGCCCCTCAGGAGATCGCACATCGGATGCGGAGGCTCTGTGAGTATCTTCTCTCGGCGACGTCGCGATGATGTTCTGGTCGGCGCGGACCACGGGTCGAACTACACCGCGATGGCCGAGGCCATGAACAGCCTCTACAAGACCGAGCGGATCCGTCGGCCCGGTCCCTGGAGAACCGTCGGGCAGGTCGAGGTCGCGACGCTCGAGTGGGTGAGGTGGTGGAAGGACTCCCGCCTCCACGGCGAGCTCGACATGAGCAACTCATCGAGGTCGAACAGGGGTACTACGCTGACCTCGAATCAGCCAACCCGGCACCTGCCGGACAAGGCTCCCGATAGGAACGAAAATCAGGCCGATTCAGACCGCACTCTTCGAGAGTGGTTACGATCCTGACCAAAGGGTCGCGTCCGGGTGCGGTTCGAGCGCGACGCCGAAGCAGCGGACATGGTGGCTTGGCGAAAAGCCACGTGTCTACGTAGCCAAGACGCGTGAAGATGATGCCACGGGCCACGCCCGTGCCCGGCTTGGTGTCCGTCAGTAAGGGCCAGAGGCTTCGTATTACGTGATCTGGGGTGGGATCGCCGCCGGCCCCAGCTGTACTTAATGGCGCGCAGTCCGACCCGCTGATTTAGCTCTGGTAGTTGAAGTACCAGAGCTGACGTCCGCTGCTCGCGCTAGCCCAGCATTGTTTGGAGATGCGAATTGATGAGTCGTCCTTTTTCAGCGCGTTCTGGTAGTAAAGGCACGTAGATCTGCTGGTAAACGGACCTTCGATGGAGTTGTATCCGGCCTGCGCCGGCGCCGCCCCGAGCGCCAGGGAACCGATGACCACCACTCCAGCTGCGACCGCCGCGAAGGTATTTCTGATGTGCATGTCAGTGTTCTTTCTGATCGAGGGCACGGTCACACCCATTTGTCCGCCCGTCTGCCCTTGGGTTGGTCAATAAGGACCTCAGTTGCCATCCGTCGCGCCATTTTTGATACCAAAGAGGGGCTTCAACAGATCGTGTACCGATTGTCGCCTTCGACTTCACCCGAGTTCGCATCGATGATGAAGTACCCGACGGTGACGCACGCGTTTCCGCGGGCGGCCACCTGGAGGGAGTGTTCGCTACCGATACCGCGAAGGTCAGCGTTGCCGTACGCTCCGGCCTGATTCTTGATGGCCGCTGAGTAAGTATTCCCTGCGACGTTGCCGTAGATGTTGACCCAATTGGTTCCACAGCTTGGTGAGTACATGAGGTCCATGCGGCCCTGGACTTGATTGTGATGCTTTTTGTTGATCATGTTCCAGTAGGTGACGCGGTACGAGTCGCTGACGCAGCCCCGGACGACCGGGTCAGAAGCCATGCCGTTCCCGCCCTGTGAGGCCTCCGCGGCACTCGGAACAGCGAGAAGAGCAAGGCTCAGGGCGCTGGCGAGAGCAACCACGGAGAGCCGCTGTCGGGTTGGCTTCGTCGTACGCATCGCTATTTTTCCCGCCTGTTCGCCGGTTCGTCCGGTACGTCTTCCATCGAAGTGTGTACGAGGGGTTCCGACAAGGTTTCCGGGTTTCGGACGGAACATTCGGAAGAAGAGGTTACGCACACAGAGGCGGACCGAGACTCGTTATCTCAGTGCCGATCGTGGTCTCGCCGATCGCGCAAACCCTGTCAGCCTTCGTGGGGCTGATGATCTGATTCGTGTAGGTGGTCTGCGTACCGATCTCTGTGGATCGTTCGCGGCG
>CAUPYO010000061.1:0-8931 GCA_963515565.1 uncultured Microbacterium sp. | reverse complement strand
GGCCCGGGCGGCCAGGCCCGGGCGGCCGCGGACGCCTGCGGCGGGCGCGTCGTCAGGCCAGGCCGTGCTCGAACGCGAACACGACCAGCTGCACGCGGTCGCGCAGGGTCAGCTTGCTGAGGATGCGGCTGATGTGGGTCTTGACGGTCGCTTCCGACAGGAACTCGCGCTGGGCGATCTCGGCGTTGGACAAGCCGCGGGCGGCGAGGGCGAAGATCTCCCGTTCGCGGTCGGTCAGCTCGGCGAAAGCCGGCGGTACCGTGCGGGCGGGCTCGGAGAACTGCGCGAACAGCTCGCGCGTGGCGGCGGCGGCGATGACGGCCGAGCCGGACTGCACGGTGCGAATCGCCGCGAGCAAAAACTCGGGGTCGGCGTCCTTCAGCAAGAACCCGCTCGCTCCTTGGCGGATGGCGCGGGCGGCAGCCTCATCGAGGTCGAACGTCGTCAGCATGACGATGCGCGGAGGGTCGGACGCCAGCGTCGGATCGGCCAGCAGCTCGGCGGTCGCGGCGAGGCCGTCCATCACCGGCATCCGGATGTCCATGAGCACGACATCGGGTCGTGTGGCGCGGACCACGCGTACGCCCTCGGCACCGTCGCCCGCCTCGCCCACGACCGTCAAGTCGGGCTGCGAGTCGATCACCATGCGGATGCCGGCACGGAACAGGGCCTGGTCGTCGACGAGGACCACCCGGATCGGAGCGCTCATGCGCGCCCTCCCGCAGCCACGGGCAGGCTGGCGCGCACGACGAACTGCGTCGCTTGGCGTGCCGCGTCGAACGTGCCACCGGCCAGCTGGGCGCGCTCGCGCATGCCGATGATGCCGTGCCCACGGGACTCGCCCGCCAGACGTTCACCAGGGAAGACGGGTAGGCCGGGCAGGCCGGGGGCGACCGGTTCGACCGGAGCCACCGGGTTGCTGACGCTCAACTCCACCCTCCCAGGGTGCCACGCAAGCCCGACGCTGACCTCGGCATCCACGCCGTGGCGGAGCGCATTGGTGAGCGCCTCCTGCAGGATCCGGTACACGGCGAGTTGGACGGCGGCCGGGATCTCACCCGCCGGCGCCGGATCGACGTCGACCCGCAACGCGACCCCCGCGGCGCGCACCTGGGCGTAGAGCTGCTCGAGGTCGGCGAGCGTCGGCTGCGGGCCCTCCGCCTGCGTGTGCCGCAGCTGGGTCAGCAGCATCCGCACATCGGACAGCGCGGCGCGGGCCGTCGTCGAGATGGTCCCGAGCGTCCGTGCGGCCACATCGGGGTCGGCTGCCGCGGCGTAACGCGCGCCGTCCGCCTGGGCGATGACGACGGCGAGCGAATGGGCGACGACGTCGTGCATGTCGCGGGCGATGCGCGTGCGCTCCGCCTCGGCCGCGGCGGCGGTCTCGGCCAGTTCCTGGGCACGGCGATTCTCTCGCGCCCGCAGACTCGTGCGCACCAGCGCACCGGTCGTCCACGACAGCAGCAGCGCGAAGGCCGCGGACACGAAGGCTGCGGCGGTGGCGAAGACGTAGGTACCGATGCCGCTGGAGGTCGACTGCCCGAGCACGAGCGGCATGACGACGAGGTAGGTGGCAATCGCCACGGCACCGACCAGCGATGACGCCAGACCGAGCCAGAACGTGCGACGGGCGCCGTAGGCCGCCGTCGTGTACAGCACGCCGAAGATGGCGACGTTGCCCGGCAGCGGCGGCAGTCCCATCGCCATCTGCAGCAGCGCCGCCGTCCAGCAGACGACGAGGGCGAGCTCCGGTGAGAGCCTGCGAATCGCGCCGGCGGCCGCGTACCCCAGTGTCAGCAGCAGCGCCATGATCAGCGCGAGACGCGGCGGGAGCATCGCCGATCTGATCGAGTCCCACGGCGCAAGGGTCGCCACCACCGCGAACACGGCGAACACGCCGGCCGCGACGATGTCGACGGTCAGCTGCGTACGGGTCAACGCGCGGAACACGCTTCGACGCTACGCGACGGGGTGTGCGACGGCATCCATCGCAGGATGTATTGCCGTCGGCGCCGTGTCAGCGGACCGCTCCCCCCGCGGCCGGGTCGGCCAGCGCCCTGTCGAAAAGGGGTTCTGTGGCTCCCACCAGCTCGAGGCGCGAGCGCAGGGCGGCACGTTCGATGCGCACGCTGCGTCGGAACTCGCTGAGCGTTCGCGAGGACAGCTCCGCCGACAGCCGCTCGCGCTCGACCGACAGGAGCGAGCCGAGGAAGCCGCCCAGCACGACCATGCGCGGGTTGAACAGGTGGATGAAGGTCGACAGTCCCTCGGCGAGCAGCGCGGTCTGCCGAGTGACTTCGGCGAGCAGTCGCGGGTCGCGGGAGGTGCCGAGCTCGATGTCGAGCTCGTCCTGGTCGATGGTGGTGCGGCCGAGGATCTCGAGCAGGCCGTCCAGACTCACTTCGGCTTCGAGACACCCCCGGCGACCGCACCGGCAGTGAGTCCCGCCGGTGCGCACGAGGGTGTGACCCAGTTCTGCCGCATAGCCCGAGGCGCCCTGCAGCGGCACGCCGGCCACGATGACCCCGCCGCCGATGCCGCTGGCGTGACCGGCGACGTAGACGACGTCGTCGATTCCGCGCGCCGCCCCGAAGCGCGCCTCGGCGATGCCCTCCAGCGAGCAGTCGTTGCCCACCAGCACGGGGATGCCGAGCGCGCGCTCCAACTCCGAGCCGATCGCGACCCCCGACCACCCCAGTCGTGGGGTCCACCGCACATCGCCCGACTCGGCATCGACGAGGCCGGGAACGGCGACGCCGATGCCGATGATGCGCCGTTCGGAGCGCTCCAGTCGAAACCCCTCGACGATGGAGCCGACGGTGCGCACGGCCTCGGCGGGAGTCGGCGGAGTGCGGACGTCGACGCGGATGCGGCGCAGCAACTCGCCGCCGAGCCCCACCAGACCCACCGTGATCGCGTCGGCGTCGATGTGCACGCCGACGGCGGCGAAGGCGCGACCCGGCATGACGATCGGGCTCGGGCGACCGATGCGACCGCTCGGAGCCGGAGCCTCCTCCGTGACCCACCCGAGGTCGACCAACTCGCCGATCAGTCCCGCCATCGCCGACCGACTCAAGCCGGTCTGCGCCGTGAGTTCGGCGCGGCTGAGCGGGCCCGAGCGGTGCACCAGCGTCGACACCAGGGCGAGGTTGTTGCCTCGGAGAGTCGCATTGCTGGTCGCGGCGGCCGGGCCGGCGGGGATGTTCATCGCGACTCATCCTCTCCTGCCGCGCAGGGCGCACGGATCCACCGGGGCGGCTCGGGCCGTATCCGAGACTCCCCGGGCGGCGCGGTCGCTCACCGCATACCGGCGCGCCTCTTGTTGAAGACGTCGAAGGCGACGGCGAGCAGCAGGACGAATCCCTTGATGGCCATCTGCCACGCGGCATCCACGGACAGGATCGACAGCCCCATGTTCAAGACCCCCATCACGAGGCCGCCGATCACCGCCCCGACGACGGTACCCACGCCACCCTGGACGGCTGCGCCGCCGATGAAGACGGCTGCGATCGCGTCGAGCTCATAGTTCTGGCCGGCCGATGCCACGGCCGATCCGGCACGGGCCGTGCTGACGACGCCGGCGACAGCGGCGAGGGCTCCCATGTTCACGAAGATGAAGAAGGTGACCCACTTGGTCTTCACCCCCGACATCTGCGCGGCGAAGAGGTTGCCGCCCATCGCGTAGATGTGCCGGCCGAACACCGACCGGCTGAGGACGTAGCTGTACGCGAGGATCAGCACGGCCAGCACGATGAGAATGATGGGCGTGCCGCTGTACCCCGACAGCAGCCACGTGAGTGCCATGATCGCGGCGACGGCGATGATCTGCTTCGTCCAGAACGAGGCACCCGGCTCCCGCGGCAACTCGAGCCGCCGCAGCGCGGCGCGTGCGCGCAGCTGCTGCACGATCAGCGCGGCCGATGCGACGAGGCCGAGCAGCAGTGTGAACGCGTCACGACCGAGGATGCCGCCGGCGAAGCCCGGGATCCAGCCGGCGCCGATCGCGGTGAACTGGGGCGGGAGGCCGCTGATGGTTCCGCCCGTGAGCAGGACGAGGGTGAACCCTCGGAAGATCAGCATGCCGGCGAGAGTCACGATGAAGGCGGGGATGCCGACGAAGGCGACCCAGAACCCCTGCCAGGCGCCCACCGCAGCGCCGGTGGCCAGCGCCACCAGCAACGCGGCCCACCACGGCAGCCCCCACACGTTCATGGAGATCGCGGCGATCGCGCCGACCATCGCGACGACCGAGCCGACCGAGAGGTCGATGTGGCCGGCGATGATCACCATCACCATCCCGATCGCGAGGATCAGCACGTAGGCGTTCTGCTGGATGAGGTTGTTGACGTTTCCCGGCAGCAGTAGGCGCCCTCCGGTGAGCACCTGGAAGAGCAGGATGATCACCGCGAGGGCGGCGAGGATGCCGTACTGCCGGAGGTTCACGTTCAGGCGCAGCCGTCGCTTGGCTGAGCCGCCCGGTGCGCCCGCTCCGGGTCGCGTGGAGGTCGACGACGTGTTGGCGCTCATCGGGCCAGGTCCTTTCCCGCTGTCATGAAATGCATGAGTCGTTCTTGCGTGGCCTCGGCGCGCTCGAGCTCGCCGGAGATGCGGCCTTCGGAGATGGTGTAGATGCGATCGGCCAGCCCCAGCAGCTCCGGAAGCTCGGAGGAGATCAGGATGATGGCCTTGCCCTGAGCGGCGAGCTCGTTGATGATCCCGTAGATCTCGTACTTCGCTCCCACGTCGATGCCCCGGGTGGGCTCGTCGAGGATGAGGATGTCGGGCCCGGAGAAGACCCACTTCGAAAGCACGACCTTCTGCTGGTTGCCGCCCGACAGGTTGCCCGCCAGCACCGCCACCGAGGGCGCCTTGATGTTCATCTTGGAGCGGTACGAGTCGGCGACCTTGTACTCGCGGTAACGGTCGATGATCCCGAACCGGGCGAGTTTGGCGAGGGCAGCCGCCGAGACGTTCATCTTGATGTCGCCGATGAGGTTGAGCCCGTAGCGCTTGCGGTCCTCGGTCGCGTAGGCGATGCCGTGACGGATGGCCTCGTCGACGGTCCGGGTCTGAATCTGCACCCCGTCCTTGTAGACGCGGCCGCTGATTCCCGTTCCGTAGCTGCGCCCGAAGATACTCATCGCCAGTTCGGTGCGTCCGGCTCCCATGAGCCCCGCGAACCCGACGATCTCACCGGCGCGCACATGGAAGGACGCGTTGTCGACGACCACGCGGTCGACATCGACGGGGTGATGGACCGTCCACTCCTCGACCCGAAACCGTTCGGCTCCGATGTGGGGCTCACGCGGTGGGAACATGCTCGTCAGATCGCGGCCGACCATGGAGCGGATGATCCGCGCCTCCGTGGCATCCGGTCCGTGCATGTCGATGCTCTCGATGGTGCGCCCGTCGCGCAGGACGGTCACGGTGTCGGCGATGCGGCGGATCTCCTTGAGCTTGTGGCTGATGATGATCGAGGTGATGCCCTGCTGCCGCAACTGCTCGATGAGGGCCAGCAGATGACCGCTGTCTTCGTCGTTGAGCGCCGCGGTCGGCTCGTCGAGGATGAGAAGCTTCACCTCTTTGGACAGCGCCTTGGCGATCTCGACGAGCTGCTGCTTGCCGACACCGAGCTCGAGGATCTTGGTGGCGGGGTTCTCGTCGAGACCGACGCGCGCGAGCAGCTGCGCGGCCGCGACATTCGTCGCGTTCCAGGCGACGAATCCGCGCTTGTGGATCTCGTTGCCGAGGAAGATGTTCTCCGCGATGGAGAGGTAGGGGCTGAGGGCCAGCTCCTGGTGGATGATCACGATGCCATCGGCTTCGCTGTCGTTGATCGAGCGGTACGCGGCCTCATGACCGTCGAATTCGATCGAGCCCTCGAAGGAGCCGGCGGGATACACCCCGGACAGCACCTTCATCAGGGTGGACTTGCCCGCGCCGTTCTCGCCGCAGATGGCGTGCACCTCACCGCGGTGAACGCTCAGCGAGACGCCGTCCAGCGCGCGGACGCCCGCACCGAACTCTTTGACGATGTCCCGCATGATCAGGATGGGCTGTTGCATAGGGTCCTTCACCTCGATGTGTTGATGACCGCTGAGTCGGTGGAGTCGGTGGTCGCCGGGCAGCGAAGGGGGCGGATGCCGCGGCATCCACCCCCTTCGAACTCACAGACCGACGTCGCTCGCCTTGAGGAAGCCGGAGTCGATGAGCTTGGACTGCACGGTGTCCTTGGTGACCACCTCAGGATCGAGCAGGTACGACGGCACGACCTTGACGCCGTTGTCGTACGTCTTGGTGTCGTTGACCTCGACCTGCTGCCCCGCGACGATCGACGCGATCATCTTCTGCACACGGTCGCCGAGGGCGCGGGTGTCCTTCCAGACCGTCATCGACTGCTCGCCGTTCAGGATGGCCTGGACGTTCGCCTTGTCGGCGTCCTGACCGGTCAGCACCGGGTACGCCGAACCGGGGGTGTACCCGGCCGACTTGAGCGAGGCGATGATGCCGATCGCGAGGGAGTCGTTCGGCGACAGAACGACGTTGACCTTCTGTCCCGACGTGTAGAAGGACGAGAGGCGGTTGTCCATCTCGGCCTGGGCCTTGTCCGATGCCCACCCCTGGATGCCGATCGACGCCCAGTCGGCGTCGCTGGACGGCGACTTGCCGGACGGAACCACCAGCTTGCCGGAGGTCACGTACGGAAGCAGCACGTCCCACGCGCCGGAGAAGAAGAACTTGGCGTTGTTGTCGTCGGGGCTGCCGGCGAAGGGTTCGAGGTTGAACGGTCCCTTGCCGTCGGCCAGGCCGAGCTGCTTCGCGATGAACTCGCCCTGGAGCTGACCCACCTTGTAGTTGTCGAAGGTCGCGTAGTAGTCGACGTCGCCGGTGCCGTTGATGAGACGGTCGTAGGCGATGATCGTGACGTTCTGCTTCTTGGCCTCGGCCAGCACCGGACCGAGGGAGCTGCCGTCGATGGCCGCGATCACGAGGATCTTCGCTCCCCCGGCGATCTGGTTCTGAATCTGCGAGATCTGCTGGTCGGTCTTGTTGTCGGCGTACTGCAGATCGACGGTGCAGCCGTCGCCCTTCAGCTTGGTCTGCAGACCCTCGCCGTCGTTGATCCAGCGTTCGAGGGTGCGCGTGGGCATGGAGATGCCGACGTTGCATTCACCCTGGGCTCCGGTTGCGCCCCCGCCGGAGGCCGCCGGCGTGGATGAGCACGCCGCCAATCCGCCGATGAGAAGTGTGCCGGTCACGGCCAAGGCCGCGAGGCGTGTGAGCTTCATGTTCTGTGCGTTCCTCTCTGAATGCAGAAGCCACCACCGCGTGACGGACAGCGCTCACGGAATGGTGATTGTTAACGGAGAGAACATATTCGGACAGACGCCCGCGCCGCGAAGAACGGCGACCGACCTATATGTTGCCTCCCGCAACATTGTGACAGTCGGCATAGGTTTTCGGCAAGGACAAATTGGAGCGGCTTCTGCGCACCCCTGGCGCCTACTTCTCGGCGCCTACTTCTCGGCGCCTACTTCTCGGGGCCTACTTCTCGGGGCCGCCGAGCGGTACGAGTGGCCGATGCTCGTAGAACGTCTGCAGCACGACGGTCGTGCGCGTGCGCACGCCGGCGGCGAGGCGGACGTCGCGCACAAGGTCTTCGAGCGCCCGCGGTGAGGCTACACGGGCGAAGAGCATGTAGCTGGCGTCGCCGGCGATGGAGTGGCAGGCCTCGATCGCATCGAGGTGCTCGAGCAGTTCGGGCGCGTTGTCGGGCTGGGCCGGATCGAGGGGCGTGATCTCGATGAAGGCGGCGAGCGGCCGGCCCACGGCCTCGGGATCGACGACGGCGCGATAGCCCGTGACGACACCGCGCGACTCGAGCCGCTTCAGGCGCGCCTGCACGGCCGACACCGACAGTCCCACGGCAGCGGAGAGATCGGCGAGTGTGACCCGCCCGTCACGAGAGACTTCGGCGACGATCCGCCGGTCGACATCGTCTTCCATGCATGGAAGAATACCCGAGGCAAGTACCTTTTGCCGTAAATATTCCTGCAATGCGATCGGAGGTGCCCACTATGTCCCTTCTCACACCCGAGAAGTCCGTCATCGGAGAGCCCGAGGTCGTCGAAGACGACCGACCGACGGCGCAGCTCGTCGAAGACGACCGACCGACGGCGCAGCTCGTCGAAGACGACGCGTGGGTCACGCTGAAGCAGGCCGTCACCGAACTGCAGCCCCTGCAGGTCGCGGACGGTTCGATCCCCGATGCGACGCACCACCTCGTCGCGGCCACCCTCGTCGACACCGTGATCCGCACGATGCAGGAGCTGGCGCCCCTCTTCCCGTACGACGACGCCTACCTCTCGGCCTGCGTCGACGACCTCCGCCGCTGGGTCGCGGGCGGCTTCGACGTGCCCGATTTCCTCGACTCACTGGTCGCGTTCCAGCCGCAGCGGCAGCGCGTCGACGGCCTCCGCCACCTCGTGGTGTTTCCCATGTACACGCAGAACGGGTCGCGCGATCGCCACCTCGAGGCGCTGCTGTGCGAGGTGATCTGGCCGGAGTTCATCGGCGAACTGGAGCAGACCTATACGAACGGCCTCTTCGTCTCGTTGCGACTTATCGACTTCACCTCGGGCTACGACACCAACTCCGCGGTGCTGTTCCCCGAGACGGTCGCGATGCGTGAGGTTCCCTCGTTCACGTGGGGCGCGATCTTCCAGGACCGTGAGGCCGCACGCTTCCGGCGCGTGGTGGCCGCGGCATCCGAGATCACCAAGCTCGACCTGCCCGGCGGTGTCGCCCGACTGCTGGCAGACCAGCAGCTCACGGAGCAGACGTTCGTCATGTGGGATCTCATCCACGACCGCAGCCACATGCGCGGCGACCTGCCGTTCGACCCGTTCATGATCAAGCAGCGGATGCCGT
>CAUPYO010000060.1:0-8975 GCA_963515565.1 uncultured Microbacterium sp. | reverse complement strand
CCCTCACCGACGGCGTGGAGACGAAACGCGATCTTGTCTCCGACGCGGTGACGGATCAGCCTGTCACCGAGGTGACCTCGGTCGGCACCTATGTCGAACCTGCCGCGCCACCGCCCGCCGCCCGCGGATCGGACGGCTGCGATCCGAACTACGCGGATGCGTGCGTGCCGATCGCCAGCGACGTCGACTGCGCCGGTGGCAAGGGCAACGGTCCCGCCTACTTCGACGGCGTCGCACGCGTCGTCGGCCGCGACATCTACAAGCTCGACGGCGACGGGGACGGCTGGGCCTGCAACGGCTGACGCCGAGGACGCCCGCAGACCCGCTACCCGCGCCGTCGCCTGTCGAAGACGCCGAACACGATCAGAACGATGACGACGATCGCTCCGGTACTCCCGTCTGCTGATCGGCCGAAGCGGTGGTGGGCTTCGGCGTCGCCGAGCCTCGTTGACGCGGCCATCGCGAGCTACGTTCTCTCCACTCGCTGACGTCTGTCTGTAGGTGTGAATTTACTCGTACAAATGTACGAATATCGTGATACACTTGAGGCATGACGGAGGTCACGCCGGGGGGCGATTTCGAGGTCGGCGAGGCCAGTGGGTATGTCGCTGCCCTCGCAGTTCTCGTCGCCGAAACCGAGGCTGTGGCCGCAGCGATGACGGCGGCTCAGGTCGCCGAGGTGCGAGCTCTTGCGCGAGCCGGTCAGTTGGCGGAGCGTGAAGCTGCTGGCCAGCGCGATTCTGTTCGCCAGCACGATATGGTGCTGCGCTCGATCTCCGCCGAACTCGGCGGAGCGCTGCGGGTCACGGATCGCACGGTGCAGCAGCGCATCGGTGAGGCGCGCGAACTGGTGGAGTGCTACCCGGCGACACTGGATGCCTGGGCGTCAGGGCGCGTCACGCGCGGTCACGTACGCGTCATCGTCGACGCCGGCGCCGTTGTTCCCACTGAGCGTCGGCCAGAGTTCGAGGCCGAAGCCATCCACCTCTGCGAGCGCGACACCCCCAACCGTGTCCGCGCCGCCGTCGAGATCCTCGCCGAGCGTACGGCCAATCGTTCCTTCACCGAGCGGCATCGTGACGCCAACGCCTGCCGACGGGTGCGCCTCATTCCCGGAGTCCACGGCATGTCCGATGTCGTCGCCACCGTGCCCACCGTCATCGCCGACGGCATCCTCGATCGCCTGACGCAACAAGCAACCGTCATCGTCGACGCTCGCGAGCCCGGCGACGACGATGCGCGCACCATCGACCAGATCCGCGCCGACGTGTTCAGCGACCTGCTGCTGACGGGTGCGCCCGCCCTCGACCCCACGGTGACCGGCGACGGGCCTGGGGTGCTTGGCGGCATCCGTGCGCAGGTGCAGGTGATCGTTCCCGTTCTCACGCTCCTCGGTGCCGACGACGGTCCCGCTGACCTCGTCGGACGCACCCCTGTGGATGCCGAGACAGCTCGCTGCCTTGCGGCGAACGCCCCGAGCCTCACCCGAGTGCTGACCGATCCAGTCGACGGCACCGTCGTCGCTGTCGATCGTTACCGTACCCCCTGGCCGCAGCGGCGGTTCTTGCGGGCTCGCGATCAGCACTGCCGGTTTCCCGGGTGTCGGCGAGCAGCGATCCGGTGCGAGATCGACCACACCATCGATCACGCCCGCGGCGGCCCTACCGCACTCTGGAACCTCGCCCACCTCTGCCAGCGGCATCATTCGATGAAGCAGTTCACCGCGTGGAGGGTGAAGCAACGAGGCGGGGGAGTGCTCGAGTGGACGTCGCCGACCGGGCGCGTCTATCGCGAAGACGCGCCGACCCCACCCGTCACCTTTGTCGTCGGTGCGAGTTCACCGCCTCAGGCCGCTGAGCCTGCGCCGTTCTGACTTCTGCTTCGCCCGCCCGCTCGACGGTGCCATCGCTATCGCACACGGTGACTCAGTCGGAGACATACATCGTGAGCCCTTTGTGGCGGCTCCCCGCGTTCGCGCTGCTGCGCACCTCAGCCGCGTCGCCCCGGGGGTGCTGCTAGAGGGGCGAGGTTTTCTTTGGTGCGCTGGTTGAGTACCAGCGCTGGCTGACGAAGGTGATCACGTAGATGGCGAAGAAGCCTCCGACGTTCCACCAGGTGATCGGCTGACCCGACAAGAGGGGGACGAGGAGGGCGAAGAGCGCGATGACGGTGTTTAGCGCAAGTCGTGCTGTCAGTGTGTTCATCATTGCTCAGCGTCCTCTCCCGAGTCGCGATGTCCTGCCCAAAGTCCGCGGGTGGTGCGGCCAACGTGCGCGATCCGGCCATCACAACGTAAAGCGGATGCCGGTGGATCGTCCTCCGACGTTTGTGCGAAATCACCTGCCACCAAACGTCGATGGAGCGTTCTGCGTCAGGCGGCCACCACTCCCGGCACATCCTCGATGGCGTAATACACCGGCAGTCCCCGCGACTGCGCGATCGCAACGTCCTGATCGGCGCCGCGCGACGCCCCGGGCAGACGCAGCACCGCATCGCAATGCTGCAGCAGCCGCTCGGCCGTCGGGTACATGACCTCCGACGCGAGCGGATCGGTCGGCCCCGACGCCCCCGCACTCTTCAGCACCGGCAGAGCAACCCACTCGCCGATCATCGGCACGTGTCCGGCCCGGAAGATCGGCCACGCCGCCTGCTCCAGCCGGGCGAGGTTCTCCGCCATCAGCACGGGATCACCATCCGTCCCCGATGCGTAAGGGCCGGCGATCAGAATCATCATGGGTGTGCTCATATCGGCTACACTACGACAAGAACGTGCAAAAACAAGAAGGAACGTGAATGCTCGCTGCGGCCCGCAAAGACCTGCTCCTCGATCGGCTGCGCCGTGACGGCCGCATCGTCGCGAAGGAGATCGCCGCCGAACTCGGCCTCTCCGAAGACAGCATCCGCCGCGACCTCCGAGACCTGGATGCCGCGGGCCTCGCCGTCCGCGTCTACGGCGGCGCCCTGCCCGCATCACCCGCCGTCGCCGACTACGCCACCCGCACCGCCGTCGCCCCCGACAGCAAACGCCGGGTCGCCGCCGTCGCGGCATCGCTCATCGAACCTGGCGCCACGGTCATCCTCGACGGCGGCACGACGAGCCTCGCGCTCGTCGACGCCCTCCCGCGCACCCAGCCCGGCACGATCATCACCCACAGCCCCACCATTGCCGCCGCTCTGCTCGGCCACACGGTCGACGTCTTCCTCATCGGCGGCCAGCTTTTCAAACACTCCGCCGTCGCTTGCGGGGCCGCCGCCGTCGAAGCAGCCGGTCGTATCAGCGCCGACCTCTTCTTCCTCGGCGTCACCGGCATCCACCCCGCCGCCGGGCTCACCACGGGCGACGCCGACGAGGCAGCGATGAAGCGCGCCCTCGCCGCCCGCGCCGCCGACACGTACGTGCTCGGCAGCGACGAGAAGATCGGTACGGCCTCGCGCTACGGCGTGCTTGCTCTCGACGCCGTCACCGGCATCATCGTCGACGTGCCCGACACCGACCCCACCGCGCGCGAGCTGGCGGATGCCGGGGTGGCGCTTCTCCACACCCGCTGACGCGCGTCCGCATGACGCGGGTTCACACCGCGATCATCGTCAGGCTCGCCACCGTGCCCACCGGGTGGTCCGGCCGCACCGACAGCGTCGCCTGGTTTGCCCGCACGACGGTGCGCCGAGAGTGCGGGGGGATTCCGCCGTTGATCGCCCCGACGGACGCCTCCGCCGACGCCGCCGTCAGTTCCGCGAGCTCGCGCTGGCGCTGCTCGTGGGTCGTGTGAGCGCCGTCGTCATAGATGGTCACCGTCGTGCGCCGTTGCTCGCGGTGCGTTCGCACGATGACCTTGCCCGCGGTCGAGCAGTGTTCGATCGCATGTGACATGAGGTCTGCCAGTATCTGTCGCAACTCCGCCTGATCGAATCGCACCCGTCCGCACCCTTCGTCGACGACCTGCAGTGTCACGCCGCGGGCCGCAGCGACCGCGATGAAGACCGCGCAGACGTCGGACAGCGCCGCCGACAGATCGACAGACGGAATCGAGCGTGCAACATCTTCGCGTGCGGTGCGGAACAGGTCATCGACGGTGTCGACGAGCTGACCGGTGGCGCGGGCGAGCCGTTCGCCGATCGCGCCCAACGGCCCATCCGTCTCGAGGAGTTCGGCATAGCCGGCGACCGTCGTCACATGCCCGCGCAACCGGTGGGCGGCGTCGCGCAAGAAGTCGTCGCGGATCCGTGTGGCCTCGAACATCTCCGTCATGTCGCGCGCAACGATCACCGCTCCGGAGCGCCGGCCGCGCTCATCGGCGAACGGCCGCGCCGTGATCGACATCGCACGCTGATCGTCGCCCTCACCCACCCACGTCGTGTAGGGAATGCCGCCACCCGTGAACGCGACATGGTGCAGGAGGGGCGGTGCCACCGCGATCGGTGTGACGCGGTCGGCGTGGAAGAACCGCAGTCCCCGATACTCGGCATCCGCACTCAGCTTCTCGGGCAACCCCGCACGGGCGAAGGCCTCGCGGGCGGGATCGTTCATGCGCACCGGCAGGCCGCGGTGGTCGGTCACGATGACCGCTTCGCTGACCGCGTCGCTCAGGGCAGACAGCACCAGCGGGTCGCTGTCGACAGCGTTCCGAGCCCGGCGGCTCCGGGCGGAGTCCACACTGCGGGTGTTTCTGCTGGCCAGGTTCATGGGTCCCATCCCGTGCGCACCACGGATACTTCCCCCTCCACGGTTTTAGCAGAGCCGTCGATGAGCGCTCTCGCGCTGACGCCGCTCGCTAGGTGGAATTACCGAGGCCACATGCGCTTTTACGCCCGATGCCGCGCCGCCGTGCAAGTTTTCACGGCGTGTCTGGGGCTTCGTGCGCGAAACTGGCGTCGGCGGGGGGACACGTCGACGGGAGACTCACATGCGACATGCACGCGATCGAAGATCGCCCGATCATCGGGTCTCCACGACCGACCCCTGCCGCCCGAGCAGCCCGCGACCATGAGTACGCCGGTGTCCGACCTGAATGTGATGGTCGTCGAAGACCAGCCGCTCTTTCGAGAAATGCTCGCCGTCCTCCTCGGAGAACAGGCTGGACTGCGGGTCGCCGCCGTTGCGCACAGCGCCGAGCGTGCTCGCCTCGTCGACGCGCGCGTGCTCGATGTCGCCCTGCTCGACTTGCGCCTGCCCGACGGTGACGGCATCGGCCTGGGCCGCGAACTGCGCCGTCGTCACCCCGGGCTGGGTGTGCTCATCCTCTCGGCGTCCGATTCCATCAGCACGCTGCTCGAAGTTCCCGGCGGAGAGGCCGCCGGCTGGGGCTTTCTCTCCAAGAACTCCTCCTTGTCGGCATCCGCCCTCGTCTACGCCATCCGCGCCGTCGCGGCGGGCCGAGCCGTGCTCGATCCCGCCATCCGCGCTCAACGCGAGGTCCGCCGCAACAGCCCCCTGTCGCGGTTGAGCGGTCGCCAGCGCGAGGTGGTCGCCCTCGTCGCCGAAGGGCTCACCAACGCTGCCATCGCCAGGCGCCTGGGCATCTCGCCGCGATCGGTCGACGCCCACCTCAACGCCGCCTACGGCATGCTCGGCATCCCGGCCACCCGAGACCGCAATCCCCGGGTCGAAGCGGTGCGCAGCTATCTCGAACACACGACCTCGCCATGGACGGCTGGCGGGTGAACACGACCTCGGCGGCGACCCACGGCCCCGCGGATGCCGCAACAGACCACCGCATCGTCCTGCTCGCAACAGCGGCCGCCAGCGTCGCCATCATCGTCTACACGAGCCTGCAGTCGTTCCTGTTGAACGGGTGGGATCCCGATGTCGACCTGGCCGCGACCGGCTTCGCTGCCTTCATTGCGCCGATCGCCGTGCTCGGGGCCGTGCACGTCCTGCACCCCGAACGCCACGGACACCTCGCACGCTGCGGGCTGGTCGTCGTACTCGCGCTGGGCGCGGCCTGCACCGTGGTCGGCGCGCACTACATGGTCGCCGCCTTCTCGCTGCCCCCCGCCGTGGCCAACATCGGTGTCGGCGATTTCGCCGCCGCCGCGGTCGCGGCCGCGTGCGCTGTCGGCCTCGGCCTCGTTCAGGTCGACATCGCTCGACGCATCCGGCGGGCGGAGCGTGGGCAGTCCGTCGCCCAGGCGCGCGCCACCGGGCTCGTCGCAGAGCTGCAGGAAGAGGAACTGCGGTTGCGCTACGAGCTCGCCGAGACGATCCACGGCAGCGTGCAGGGAACCTTCGTCGTGATCGAGACCCGCCTGCGACACCTCTCCGTCGGGGTCCGCGATCGCGCTGCCGACGCTGCGACGGAGCTCACCGTCATCGCCGACCAGCTGGAGCGCTTGCGTGAGAGAGAGCTGCGCGCACTGAGCGCCCGTCTCTACCCGGTCGACCTCGAGAGGGGGCTCGCTCCGGCCGTGCGCGCGTTGATCGTGCGGTTGCCGCCGTCGGTTGCCGTTTCGGCGCCCGACGATGAGGTCTTCGCGGCGGTGGAGCAACGGCTTTCGCTCGAGGCGCGCGTGCTCGTCGTGCGCGTCGTCGAAGACGCTCTGTCCAACGCGCTTCGCCACGGCAGCGCGGATGAGATCGCCATCGACGCCGGGGAAGATGCAGGCCTTTTCGTCATCGCGGTCGTCAACAACGGGGCATCGCCGCCCCCTGACTCGCCGTGGTCAGGCCTCGCGCGGCTTCGCCGGCGGGTTGAAGTGCTGGGAGGGTCACTCACCCTTGCTGCAGACCGCCACCCGTCTGCGGCGCTCGTGGGGGGAGCGCGCTTGACTCTGGCGCTCCCGTTGCCGCCGAACGAGGGCGCCCCCGCCCCGGCGCTAGGTGCTTCCACGTAAAACTCTTGTGAAATCGCGACGTCGGCGCTCCGGCGCGTTTCTGGCCACGCCACAATGATGCTGCGGGGAGTTCTGGGCTCCGCGTGACTCTCTCCGTTCTCGAACGGAGCACCCATGTCGATGCGCATCTCCCCCCCCGGATGCGCGCCTCTGCCGGTGGTCGAGTGGTGCCTTCGAAAAAGGACGAACGATGAGCCGAGCAGGCCGAGCCCGCATCGTGGAAATCTATGTCAACGCTCACTGGCAGCCGGCACCCGCCCGCCGTTATCTCGACGCGGCGACCGCACGCGACCTCCGCCGCGAGGGCATCACGATGGTGAGGGTCGCGCCGAGCCTGTGGAGCCGCCTCGCGGGGCGAGCGAAAGGGCTCGCCCGACGCGACATCTCCGTCGCGCGCTATCTCGCCACGACCAGCCACCGCGGCGGTGACGCCTCCTTCTCCGCGTGAGGTTCCTTCTCGGTGCGGATGCCGAGATTCGTGGCGGCGATGAGAGTCCTCTCATCTAGCCCCACAGCGACGCCATCGTCACCGATGATGGGCATGCCCCAAACCCCCGCAGACAAGGACGTTCCCAGGCGTCCAGCGGGAAGACGGCCGCTCTGCCCCTTCCGGGGGGTTGCGGGCGGGGCGGCCGTATCCCCTTCCTCTGTTAAGCCTCGCCGTCGTCGTACGCAATCTGCGTGCGCGACCGCTGGAGCGCCTCGATGAACGCCGCCAGCAGCATGCCCGCGCACGCACCCGCCGTGTTGGCGATGATGTCGAGCACGCTCGGTGTGCGGGCGGCGAGGGCGATCGCCTGACCCGTCTCGATCGTGACGGTGGTCAAGAAGGCGATCGGCAGCACCAACCAGCGCTCGCGACGCAGGATGAACGAGAGCAGAAGCCCGAGCGGAACGAACATCAGAATGTTCGCGCTGAATTCGATACGCGCGTACGTCAGCACGGGAAAAGCGTGGGTGATCGCGCGCAAGAACGGGCCCGCCCCCGAATCCACCGGCACAGGCCAGAACGCGACGAGCGCGAGTGCGACGGCGTAGGCCGACAGCCAGATGTGGGGATCGCGCAGCCGTGCGCGCCACGGGGTGCGCACCGGCGGCGGCGTGATGGTCTTCGTCATGCGGGCTCCTCGGATCGGGGCCGCGCCATCGCGACGGAGAACTGCGGGGATTATAAGGAAAAAACCCTCGCGTCATATGTAGACGAATGGTTACACTGACTACTACTTGGGGGTAGCAATGTGGGGGTGCAGCTGATGGCCCGGGGTGGGCCGCGCGCGATGAACGTCGTGTCAGCGTACTGGGACGCGGCGGGTAGCGGTCGTTTCTTCACGCGGTGGAGCGCTATCGCGTCGCTTCCGATTTCCTCCTTCCTGCTCGTTCCGGTTGTCGGCGGACGCCCCAGCGGTTACGGCCAGGGCGTCATCGCCGCGCTGATCTCGTGGGCGATTCTCGCGGTTCCGGTGCTCGCCGTCGCTGCCACCGAGCGCCGGATGAAGGATCACAGATCACGCGGCATCCTCATCACCGTGACGATCGCAGTCGTGGCCGCCGTGCGGCCCGCACTCAACGAAAGCCTCGTCGTCGGCTTGTTCGGAGGCCACTCCACCGGCATCTGGGTCGCCCGCATGGGCACCAATCTCGTTGTCGCCTTCGGCCTCTTCTCGCTGATCGCCATCATCACCACCGAGTACTACGAGACGCGCGCCACCGCCGATCGGCTGGCGTCCGCGCTCGGACGACTGGATGCCGCGAACCAGCAGATCGCCAGCGGCGGAAGTGATGCGCGACTGGTGATCCGGGCGATCGTCGCCGAACTGCGCATCGAGCGCGACGCGATGCTCGCCGGACGCATCGACTTCGACGCCGTCCGCGGTTTCTCCGAGCGGGTGCGCGCCGCCAGCCATCGCCTGGAGCAGATGGCTGAGGCCACTGCGCCGGTGCCGGCGCTCTGGATGCCGCGGTCATCGCCGCTGCCTCCGCGACGGGGGATCGAACGGCTGCGTCCCACGCCGCTGCTCTGGGTGGGTTTGCTCTATCTGGTGATGTGCGTGCCGTTCCTGCTCACCATCTCCGACCTCCCCGGCGTCCTCGCCGCCGTGGTCGCTGTTCTCTTGGTCGACCTCGCCGCGGGAGCAGTGCTGCGC
>CAUPYO010000059.1:0-9029 GCA_963515565.1 uncultured Microbacterium sp. | reverse complement strand
GACGAGGAGGACCGCGCCGCGAAACGCCGCCAGCGCGGCGACCAGCTGATCGACGGTGTCCAGATCGAGGTTGTTCGTCGGCTCGTCGAGCACCAGCAGCTGCGGCGGCGGATCGGCCATCACCAGACAGGCGAGGGCGAGGCGGAACCGCTCGCCCCCCGACAGTGCCGACACCGCCCGCAGCACCGTGTCGCCGCGCAGCAGGAAGCGGGCGAGCCTGTTGCGCAGCTCGATGTCGCCGACGCCGGGTGCGGCCCGTCGCAGATTCTCCAGTGGCGATGCGTCGTCGAGGTGGTCGATGCGCTGGGACAGGTATCCGATGCGGTCGGTGTGGGCCACCGTTCGCACGTCACCGCTGCCGCCGCGCGCGCCGCCGTCGCGCGCGCTGCCGATCAGTCGATCCAGAAGCGTCGTCTTGCCTGCGCCGTTCGGCCCGATCAGCGCGACCCGCTCCGGGCCCTGAACGGTCCACGATCGCTCCCCGTCGCCGATCGTGGCGATGCGGCGCCCCGCCGCGACGCCCGGGTCGGGCAGGTCGATGTGCACCGATTCGTCGTCGCGGACGCGACGTCCCGCGGCGTCGAGCACCGCGCGCGCTTGTGTCTCCTTGTCGCGCGCCTCGACGCGCAGCCGCCCGGCCGACACCTGAGCTGCCCGCTTCTTGGCACCTGCGACGATTCTCGGCACACGATTCTCGGCATACGCCTTGTTTCCCATCGCTGTGCGGGCGGCCAGCACCTGATCCTGGTGGATCCGGTCGCGCTTCTCACGGCGCACCTGCTGACGTGCGGCGGATTCGGCCTGTCGCGCTGCCGACTGCTCCTCGTCATGGGCTGTGCGCCACGCGGAGTACGGCCCGCCGAAGGTCGTCAGCGCGTTGCGGTACAGCTCCGCCGTCTCATCCATCTGCTCCAGGAGTGCGGTGTCGTGGCTGACGACGATGAGCGTGCCGCGCCAGGCGCGGACCATCTCGTACACGCGCGCCCGCGCATCGCGGTCGAGGTTGTTGGTCGGCTCGTCCAGCAGGGCGATCGGGGCGGCGCGCAGCTTCACGCCGACGAGCGCCGCGAGCACGGCTTCGCCGCCGGAGAGAGCGTCGACACTTCGATCGAGGGTGTCGGGCGCGAGCCCCGCTTCGGCGAGGGCCGCGGTGGTGCGCGCTTCGACGTCCCAGTCGTCGCCGACGGCGTCGAAGTGACGCTGATCGACGTCGCCGGAGGCGATGGCCCGCACGGCATCCAGAGACGCGTCCACACCCAGCAGAGCGGCCACGCGCGTGTCCGCGGTGAGCCGCTGAGGCATCACGTCGACGGTTCCGCTGCGGGCGACGGCGCCGGATGCCGGGGTCAGTGCACCGGAGATGACACCGAGCAGAGTGGATTTGCCGGCGCCGTTGCGGCCGATGAGGCCGGTGCGGACATCGGCGAAGGCGCCGGAGACGTCGTCGAGAGCAACGGTGCCGTCGGGCCAGGTGAAGGTGACGCGGTCGAGCACGACCGCGGGAGAGGAGTGGGGCATGAGGGCCTCCTGAGGGTGTCGAGGCGCGGGCGCGCACGACACCGGTCCCGGACGGGAAGGAGGTCGGCGGCCGGCGCGGAAAAAGGATGCGCCGACACGTCGGAGAACCCGGTGTTCGATGAGGAACGGAGGGTCGACGGCTCAGCGCGGGATCACAGCGCGGCGTCGAAACCCTTCAACGGTCTTCCTCACACTCGGGACAGGAACGCGTCCACAATAGCGCGACCCCGCAGAAGTGGCCAGCCTGATCAGGCGCTCGGCGCGACGCGCTGCTTCTCGAGGAACACGCGTACGTCGTCGAGTTCTTCCTGAGAGACGCTGTGGGTCAGCCCGGCGTACACGCGACCGCTGAGCTCGACGTGCTCGGGCAGCCACTGCACCGTGTGCGCCACCGCCGCCGGCGGGATCACCTCGTCGCGCGCGCCACGACCCCAGAACACCGGGGGTCGCAGCTCGGCGAGATGAGCGTCGGTGGCGAGCGGGGTGGGGTCGACGTACCCGGCGAGGTTCACGACGAAGGCGAACCGTTCCGGGTGCAGGCGCAGGGCTTGCAGGGCAACCGCGGCGCCCTGCGAAAATCCGAGGATGCCGATGGCCCGGGCATCCGTCACCGTGTCGAGCCACGAGGTCAACGCCTCCGCCGCGGCTGTCACCGCTCCGGTCGGCCGGCCGTCGAGACCCTCGATCGGGTACCACGACCAGCCCGGAGCGGGAAAGGGCGGGGCCAGGGGAGCGCGGACAGCGGCGAGCACGTACTCGTCGGGCAGGAACGGCGCGAGCCCGAACAGGTCGCGTTCGTCGGAGCCGTAGCCGTGCAGGAGCAGCAGGAGCGGGCGCCCGGCGCGCTCGTCGGTGGAAGCCGACCACAGGACGGCATCGTCATCGATCGCGAGCGCGCTCATGCGGCCATCTTCGCAGGCTCCGCCGACATCGTGCACCGCCGATGGCGGACCCGCCAACGCGGACGAGGGGTTGGGGGCGGGTATACATGAGGCATGGCCGTTCGCACCCCCGACCCCGATCCGAACGAACGTGACGACGACGGGAACTCCCATGATCCGTTGCGTGGGTTCGGCGCGGCATCGGGGCGCCCAGGCCACCCACTGGGTGATGGATCCTTCGGATCGCCCGCGCCGGGAAACGCCGGCAACCCGGGATGGCTGACCGAGATCGAACTCGCCGAAGCCCGCCGCCGACTGCCGATCCTCTACGTCGAGGCCGTGCCCGTGCGCACCGACGGGGTGGGGGCGGTCACGCAAGTGGGCGTGCTGCTGCGCGCCACGCCGATGGGGGAGATCACCCGATCGATCGTGTCGGGTCGGGTGCGCTACGGCGAGACGGTGCGCGACGCGCTCTTCCGCCACCTCGAGAACGATCTCGGGCCCATGGCCTTTCCGCAGCTGCCGCCCCAGCCGGTTCCCTTCACCGTCGCCGAGTACTTCCCCCTGCCGGGGATGAGTGCATTCCACGACGACCGGCAGCACGCCGTCTCCCTCGCCTTCGTTATCCCGGTCAGCGGAACCTGCGAACCGCGTCAGGACGCCCTGGAGGTCACGTGGATGAGCCCGGAGGAAGCGTCGTCCGATGCGCTGGCCGAAGAGATGGAGGGCGGACGCTCCACCCTCATCCGCCTCGCGCTGGCCAGCGTCGGCGCGCTGCGCTGAGCGTCGCTCGCCTTCTTCTCGACACGCCCTCCGGAGACCGCCGTGCCCCGTAGTGAGATGCTCGTCGACTTCGCCGGTGCCCTGCCGCTCGCGCTGCTGCTGTCGTTCGTGATCGCCGGGGTGCTGCGCCGCATCTTCGGTGCGCGGCTGTCGCTGCCGCTGTCGGTCATGACGATCGTCTCCCTGCTGGGCTTGAGCGTCGGACTCTTCGTCGCGGGCTGGTTCTTCTACGGTCTTCGCCTGTGGATGCCGACATCGCTGCTGGTCACCGTGGGAACCAGCCTGGGGCTGTCGTTCCTCGTGGCCGCGGCTGCGGCCTTCGTCCGCCGGGAGGGAGCCGTCGACGTCGCTGCGCTGCTGGCGAGGGGGGAGAGCGAGCGGATCGAGTTCAAGGAGACGGCACGCTGGAACGTCCGCGACGACAAGAAAGACGCCCGCATGGAGCAGGTCGTCGCCAAGACGGTCGCCGCCTTCCTCAACAGCTCCGGGGGCACCCTGCTGATCGGCGTCGACGACGACGGCCAGGTGCACGGCCTCGACCGTGACTACGCGACGCTGCGCACGCCCGATGCCGACCGTTTCGAGCTGTGGCTGCGCGACATGCTCGCGGCGAGCATCGGTAAGAATGCCGCGGCTCTGCCGCGCATTCGCTTCGCGGAGGTGGAGGGGAACACGGTCTGTGCCGTGCGATGCCCGAGGGCATCGGAGCCCGTCTTCGTCACGCAGGGCGGCGGCACCGAACTGTGGGTGCGGGTCGGAAACTCGACCCGTGCGTTCGGCGTCGACGAGGCCGTCAGGTATGTCGCGCGCCACTTCCGCCCGAACCTGGCCGAGCTGGTTCTCGGGCACCGCTGACATTCGTCATCCCGCTGATCGATTGCTCCGATAGCATTCGCGTGCCGGCACGCCTGAGTCGGTGTCGTGTCGTCGTGCCTTCTCGGGGTGGGACGCGTTTTCCGGAGCTTCGTCATGACCGATCGCAACGAGTCCGCACCGTCCTCCCTCGATGACCTCATCGCCGGTTCGCGTGAGCCGCAATCCGACGGCGACGCCGCCACGTTCGCCACCGTGTTCCGCGGCTACGACCGCGCCGCGGTCGACGCGGCGATCGACGCACTGCGGGCCGAAACCGACGCGCAGCGGGCGCGGATCGAGGAGCTCGCCCGCGACGAGCAGAACGCCCGCGGCGAGGCGACGTCGCATGCCGAGACCATCGCGCTGCTGGAAGCGAAGGCCGCCGAGATCGAGGCTGAGCTCGCACTGCAGTCCGCCCGCGCCGACAACGCAGAAGACAAGGTGCAGACCCTCACCGCCGACTTCATCAGCTCCAGCGAGGAGTCCTCGCGCGAGCGGGAGCGGTTCGAGGACGTGCTGCGCGTCGCCGAAGACCAGGCATCCGTCATCATCAAAAACGCCAGCGCTCAGGCCGAACGGCTGTTGCAGGCCGCGCGGGAAGAGATCGCCGCTCAGCGCGCGGGCGCCCAGGCCGACAGCGAGACCCTGCGCTCGCAGGCCGCGACCGATGCCGCGCAGGCCCGACTGACGATCGACACCGAGATGACGGCGCACACCGCCCAGCTCGAGCGTGAGGCCGCGCACGCGGCCGAGAAGGTCGCGCAGGCCGAGCAGGAGGCGGCCGCGATCCGCACTGAGGCCGAGAAGGGCGCGGCGGCGCTGCGCTCGCTCGTGACGCGCGAGACCGAGCAGGCCCGGGCCGAAGCGGAAGAGGCCGTGCGCGAGCACCGCATGCGGGCGCTCGAGTTCGAGGAGGCGCTCAGCCGCCGCCAGGACGATGCCCAGCAGGAGTTCCTCATGCTGCACAACCAGGCCGTCGCCCACGCCGAGCGCATCACGCAAGACGCCAACGAACAGGTGTCCGCATCGCTCGAGCACGCTCAGCGCATCACCGCCAAGGCGGACGACTTCGACAAGCTGATGCGTGCCCAGGCGCAGCAGCACGAGGCGGATGCCCGTCTGCGTTCGCGCGAGATCCTCGATCGCGCCAGCGTCAAGGCGCAGAAGATCATCGACGCGGTCACCGGACACTCGCAGGGTGTGCTGCGTGATGCGGAAGACCGTGCCCGTGCCCTGCGCTGGCAGCAGCAGCAGTTGACGAGCTTCATGTCGGAGGTCAAGGAACTGATGCGCACGGAGGCGACGGCCGCGGCGGCGGCGGAGGCATCGACCGACTCCGCCGTGGAAGACGGCGCGGACGACGACGCGGCCTCGCGCGCCACGGCCGACCACAGCGCCTGAGCAGGCTTCCTCGGCTGTCGTCGACCGGTCGTAGGCTCGGGTCATGACCTCGATCGAGCCTCTCGCCTTCCCCACCGATCCCGACGGCTGGACGGCTTTCGCCTCCGCGCGTCCTGCCGACGCCGTGGCGCTCGTGGCGGAGATCGATGCGCGGCTGGTCGACCCGGACGATGATCTCGACGCCGTGGCACGGCTCGAGCTGTGGAACGACGCCGACCTGGCGCTGCGGCGAGCCACGAGCGAGGCCTATCTGCTGAGCGAGGCGCACCCGGATGCCGCGGTACGCGACATCGCGGAGGGACAGGTGCAGACGCTGGAAGCCCTCTCCGCGTCGCGCCTGCTCGATGAGGGGCTCTTCGCCGCCCTCGACGGCCTCGACCACGGCGACCTCGACGACGACCAGCGGCGCCTGCTCGATCAGGTGCGACGTGACTTCCGCCGCGGCGGCGTCGCTCTATCCGGGGCCGAGCGTGAGCGGGTGCGCGTCCTCACCGACCGTGACACCGAGCTGAGCCTGGAGTTCTCGCGCAACATCCGCGACGGGCGTCGCGAAATCCGTGTGGCCCCCGCATCGCTCGCCGGACTGCCGCAGGACTTCATCGATGCCCATCCCGTGGAGGACGACGGCCTCGTCGTGCTCACCACCGAGTACACCGATCTCATGCCGGTGCGGGAATACGCCACCGATCGTGCGACGCGTACGGCGCTGCTGTCGGCCTACAACGACCTCGCGTGGCCCGATAACGACCGGGTGCTGGCCGAGCTGCTCGCCGTGCGCAACGAACGCGCCCAGCTGCTGGGCTACGGCGACTGGGCGGATTTCGAGACCGAAACGCGGATGATCGGTCACGACCAGCCCGGTGGGGGTAGTGCCGCCATTGCGGCGTTCCTGGCTCGGCTCGACGACGCCTCCGCCCCGGCGGCGGCCGCGGAGTACCCGGTGCTGCTGGAGCGGCTGCGTCGCGACGACCCCACGGCGTCGGAGGTCACCATCGCCGACTTCTTCTACCTGCTCAGCACGCTGCGGCGCGAGCTGCACGACGTCGACGCGCAGCGGGTGCGGTCGTACTTCTCATTCGACCGCGTGCTCCCCGGCGTGCTCGACACGACTGCGCGGCTCCTCGACGTCGACTATGTGCCGGTTCAGATCGCCACCTGGCACGACGATGTGCGCTCCTACGACGTCGTCCGCGGCGGCGAGAGGCTCGGCCGCATCCACCTCGATCTGCACCCGCGCGATGGCAAGTACAACCACGCCGCCTGCTTCCCGCTGGCGCCGGGAGTGACCGGGCGTGTGCTGCCCGAAGCCGTGCTGCTGTGCAACTTCGCCCGGGGGCTCATGACCCACGACGAGGTGGTCACCTTCTTCCACGAGTTCGGTCACCTCGTGCACGACATCCTCGGCGGCGACCAGCGCTTCGTCCGCTTCTCCGGCGTCGCCACCGAGTGGGACTTCGTCGAGGCTCCGAGCCAGCTGCTCGAGGAGTGGGCGTGGGATGCCGAGGTCCTGGCGTCGTTCACCGCGGGCCCCGACGGCGAGCCGATCCCTGCCGACCTCGTCGCGAAGATGCGCGTGGCCGACGGCTTCGGGCGGGCGCTCGAGGTTCGTCGCCAGCTCGGCCACGCGAACGTGTCGTACCACTTGCATGTCGACCGCCCGGCCGATCTGCAGGCCGCGGCCGAGCACTGGTATGCCTCCACGAGTCCGGTGCAGCCGCTGCGGGGACGCCACTCGTATGCCGGTTTCGGCCACCTCACGGGCTATGGAGCGTGCTACTACACGTACCAGTGGAGCCTGGTGATCGCGCGGGATCTGCTGTCGGGGTTCGGTGGAGACCTCATGGATGCCGAGGCGGCGACCCGCTATCGCCGCGAGATCCTCGAGCCGGGCGGGCGCCGTGACGCCACCGACCTGGTCGAGGCGTTCCTCGGTCGTCCGTACGGTTTCGACGCCTACCGGCAGTGGCTCGCGGGAGCGTGAGCCGCGGGTCTCGCCGTCGCGCGCGCCTCAGGTGAGGCGGGCGAGCGCGGCGACGAAAGCGTCGACGTCGTCCTCCGCAGTGTCGAACGAGCACATCCACCGCACCTCGTTCTTCGCCGCGTCCCAATCGTAGAAACGGAAGCTCTCGCGCAGCTCGTCGGCCACGCCGTCGGGAAGCGTCGCAAAGACGCCGTTGGCCTGCGTCGGCTGACTGAAGGCGACCCCCGTGATCGACCCGTCGGCCAGGCCCGCCTCGACCCCGCGGCGCAGGCGCTGCGCCATCGCGTTGGCGTGCCGCGCGTTGCGCAGGTACAGGTCGTCCTCCAGCAGGGCGACGAGCTGGGCCGAGATGAAGCGCATCTTCGACGCCAGCTGCATGTTGAGCTTGCGCAGGAACAGCAGCCCCTCCGCGGCATCCGGGTTCAGCACGACGACGGCCTCGCCGCCCAGAGCGCCGTTCTTGGTGCCGCCGAAGCTCAGCACATCGACCCCGACGTCGGTCGTGAAGGCGCGCAGCGGCAGATCGAGAGCCGCCGCCGCGTTGGAGATGCGGGCGCCGTCGAGGTGCAGGCGCATGCCCCGCGAATGAGCGTGATCTGCGAGCGCCGCGATCTCGTCGGGCGTGTAGAGCGTGCCGAGCTCGGACGACTGGGTGATCGACACGACGAGCGGCTGCGCGCGGTGCTCGTCGCCCCACCCCCACGCCTCGCGATCGACGAGGTCGGGGGTGAGTTTGCCGTCATCGGCGGGGACGTTCAGGATCTTGATGCCGGCGACCCGCTCGGGGGCGCCGCCCTCGTCGACGTTGATGTGGGCGGTGGATGCCGCGATCACCGCGCCCCACCGCGGCAGCATCGACTGCAGGCCCACGACGTTCGCCCCGGTGCCGTTGAACACCGGGAACGCCTCGACCCCGTCGCCGAAGTGACGGCGGAACACCTCCTGCAGCCGCGCCGTGTAGGCATCTTCGCCGTAGGCGATCTGGTGCCCGTGGTTGGCGGCGGCGATGGCCTCGAGAACCTCGGGGTGGACGCCGGAGTAGTTGTCGCTGGCGAAGCCGCGGACGGTTGTGTCATGCAGGGTGCTCACGGGTATCCAATCTAGTTCGACGCACCGAGGCCGATGATCGTGTCGTTGACGGTGGCCGCGTCGGCATCCCACAGCCCCACGAACGCGCGTGCCAGCTCCTCCTCGAGTCCGCCGAGTGCGCGCACCCGGAAGATGACGGATGCCGCCGTCTGCGCGGCCCCTCGATCTCTCGCGTCCTTCGCGAAGCCCTGGGCCATCGCCCGGGCCCAGGCTTCCTCTGCGGCCTTGATGGCGGCGTAGTTCGCCCCGCCGGCCAGCGGTCGGGCGACCGCGGTCGACGAGACGATCGCGACCCGCGCCGCCGCCGACACGAGAAGGTCGTCCCATAGTGCCCGCGTGACATGCCGCAGTGCCGTGAGCCCGCTCTCCAGAGCCCGGTAGTCGTCCTCGCTCTGTCCGGCGAGACCGCCGCCGCCGCGCCAACCGCCGACCAGGTGCAGGATGCCGTCCACGCGGGCGCCCTGCGAACGCAGGCCGGCGGCGAACGCCTCGACCTCGGCGGCGTCCGCGAGGTCGCAGAC
>CAUPYO010000058.1:0-9082 GCA_963515565.1 uncultured Microbacterium sp. | reverse complement strand
CACCAGCGGGTTGTCGTTGAAGAAGATGACCAGGAAGTACGGCGCCATCACCAGCATCGTCAGCGGTGTCGTCGTCGACCCGATGTCCTCCATGCGCGAGACCATCGCGGCGGCCGCGGCGAACAGCGCGGCCAGCAGGATGAAGCCGAACAGGAAGAACACGGCGAACCAGGCGATCGGAGCTCCGAGGCCCGCCAGCAGGCTGCTCTGACCGGTCACCGTGAAGCCGATGATCGCGATCGCTGCGAGCCCGATGACCTGCCCCATCGCCAGGATCGTGTTGCCGATCACCTTCCCGGCGAGCAGGGCGCGAACGGGCACGGCAGAGATCAGCAGTTCGACCACCCGCGTCTGCTTCTCTTCGACGACCGATTGCGCGATCGTCGATCCGAACGTGAGCGCCGCCATGAAGAAGATGATGCCGAAGCCGAAGGCGACCAGGTATCGCAGGCCCGGGTTCGTGGCGGACGGATCGAGCAACTCCACCTGGGGTGTCATGCTCAGCGTCTGCAGCAGTGAGGTGGGTGCGGCATCCTTCGCGACCACGGTGTAGTCGAACGGCGCGTCGCCGCCGGGGATCAGTGCCGCATCGACGGTGCCGTCGGCGACGAGCGCCCGCGCCGCATCGGCGTCGGCGACTTCGGTGGGCTTGATCGTCGTGTTGTCGGCGACGGACTGCGCCGTCTCGGCGGTGACGGCGACCGGCGTACGACTGTCGGACTGCGCCGAGAAGCCGCCCCACAGCACGCCCGCGAGCGCGATGAGGAAGAGGATGCCGGTGGAGATGAGATAGGCCTTGCTGCGGAGCTTCGAGCCCACCTCGCGCTCGGCGACGAGCCAGGTGCTCTGGGCGAAGGACGGGGCGCTGACGTTCACTGGATGACCTCCTTGAAGATCTGGGCGAGAGAGGGCTGCTTCGGGGTGAAGCTCGCGACGCCGCCGGCAGCGACCGCGCGCTGCAGCACGCGCTGCGCGGTGTCGTCGCTGTCGACGTCGAAGAGCGCGTAGCCGCCATCGAACGAGAGCACCTCGATGCCGGGCTCGTCGCGCAGCCACCCGAGGTCGCCGGCCGAGACCAGCTCGTAACGGTGCTGAGCGTGCTGGGCGCGCAGCGCCTCACGAGTGCCCGCCGCGCGGATCGTGCCGCCTGCGATGATGACCAGATCGTCGCAGAGCCGCTCGACCACATCGAGCTGGTGAGACGAGAACAGCACTGCGGCGCCCTGGGCGGCGCGCGCCTGCAGGACGCCGGCGACCACGTCGACGGCGAGCGGGTCGAGTCCTGAGAAGGGTTCGTCGAGGATCAGTACTTGCGGGTCGTGCACGAGAGCCGCCGCGATCTGTGCCCGCTGCTGGTTGCCCAGCGACAGCGTCTCGACGTTGTCGCGCAGCCGCTCGCCCAGACCGAGTTCGACCAGTAGCGCCTCGGCGCGATCGGTCGCGTCGGCCTTGTCGAAGCCGTGCAGGCGGGCAAGGTACACGATGTGCTCCAGCACGCGCATCTTGGGGTAGAGGCCGCGCTCTTCGGGCATGTATCCGAAGAGACGTCGGTCGGCCGCGGTGACGGCGGCGCCGTCGACCGTGACCTCGCCGCCGTCGCGGCCGAGCACGCCCAGGATGATGCGCATGGTCGTCGTCTTACCGGCCCCGTTGCCGCCGACGAACCCGGTCAGCCGGCCGGACCCGACCTGGAAGCCCACGCCGTCGAGCACGCGCTTGGTGCCGTAGTTCTTGGTGATGCCGCTCAGTTCGAGCATGTTCTCCTCCTCACGCGGCGACGTCGGGAACAAGGCAGGTCCCGAGGCGTGCCGTCGCTTCCACGTTAGGGAGAGCGGATGCCGTCGGCCTCCCCCGTGCGACGGGGATCGGCAGTGCGGGGCGGTGGCGATGCAGCGCGGCATCCCCCGCACGAGGGAGGGCGCGCGGGGGGAGGATCGCGGCGCACTCGGCGAATTACCAGCTTCCGGTAATCTCGCGTCCACCATTCGCACAGGTGATCTCTCATAAACTCTCACCCGTGACGAGCGCTCCTGAGGTGAACCGCGCCCTCGGCGCCCGTGTTTCCGACCGTGCGCGAGAGTGGTGGCCGCGCGCGCTCCATTTCGCTTTCACGCGACGGGGACTGCTGATCGGCTTCGCTGTCGTGCACTCGCTCTTCTTCCTCGCCCTGCTGAAGATCATGATCTTCGGCGGCACCGAGGGTGACCTCCCGCTGTACCGCCTCTGGGCGGAGCAGGCGGCGCACGGACACTGGCCCGTCATCGACATGCCGTGGGTCTACCCGGCGGGCGCGCTCGCGCCGATCATGGCGGCCATCGTCGCCGGCCCGTGGAACTACCAGCTCGTCTGGCTGCTGATGATGGTCGGGGCGAACTTCTTCGCCGTCATGGCCCTCACCGACAACCTGCGCAACCGCAAGGGCTACACCGCTGCCTGGTACTGGTTGGCGATTCAGATCCTGCTCGCGCCGGTGTCCATGCTTCGCCTCGAGGGCTTCGCCGCTCCGTTGGCCATCGCCGGGCTCGTCTGGCTCGTGCGTCGTCCCGCCGTCGCCGGTGTGCTCATCGCGGCCGCCACGTGGATCAAGGTGGCCCCGGCAGCGCTCGCCGCCGCCGCCGTGGTCGTGTCCTCGTTGCGTATGCGCATCATCGCGGGTGGTCTCGCGATCAGCGCCGCGATCGCCGGTATCGTCATCGCATTCGGCGGTGGTTCGTACCTCTTCAGCTTCGCCACCATCCAGGGCGATCGCGCCCTACAGCTCGAGGCTCCGGTTGCGACACCGTGGGTGTGGGCGACGGTGCTCGGCATGCCCGGTGCGCAGATCCACCAGAACTACGTGCTCGCTACTCGTGAGGTCGCTGGCCCCGGCGCGACCGCCGCCGGCGTGCTCGTCGGCTATGCGATGCCGGTCGCCTTCGCAGTGATCGTGTTCCTGTTGTGGCGCGCGCGTCGTCGTGCGCTCCAGGAGGGTCCGCTCTCGCTCATCGGCGAGCAGCACCTCATCTTGCGCGGTGCGTTCGCATTGACCTCCGCGCTGATCGTCTTCAACAAGGTCGGTTCGCCGCAGTACATGCTGTGGCTCGCGCCGGTCGTCGCCGCGGGCCTGTTCATCGACCGCAAGGCCTGGACGCAGGTTGCCATCTGGCTGGCCGTCACGTGCTTCTTGACGACGCTCGTCTTCCCGGTGCTCTACCTGCCGCTGATCGACGCCCACCCGTTCGCTGCGGCTGTGCTGCTCGTTCGCAACGTGTTGCTCGTGGGTCTGTTCGGGTGGAGCCTGGTCGCCCTGTGGCGTCCTGATGCCAACCTCGTCGCACTGCGCCAGCGCATCGCCCTCGGCACGGCGACCGGCTCGATTCCGGTCGCGCTGCGCGGCTGAATCATCCGCGGCTGAATCACCTGAGCGCTCGCCGCGGCGAGCGCTCAGGTGAGGCCGTGGCGGTGCGCGTAGACCACCGCGGCGACGCGGTCGCGGGCGCCGTGTTTCTGCAGGACGGTCGACACGTGCGTCTTGACGGTCGCTTCGCCGCTGTAGAGCGCTGAGGCGATCTCCGCGTTGCTGTGCGCCTCTGCCAGCAGGCGGAGCACTTCCGCCTCGCGCTCGGTGAGCTCGACGGGCAGCGGCGCACGCGGTGCGGCGACGCGTGTCGATTCGCCCCCGGCAACCTCGGCGCCGGATGCCGCGGCGCGCGGATCGGGCGTCGACGCCGCGAACTTCGCGATCACGCGGCGGGTGACGGCGGGGGCCAGCAGCGCCTCACCGGCGGCCGCCACGCGCACGGCGGTGATCAGTTCTTCGGGTCCGGCGTTCTTCAGCAGGAATCCGCTCGCGCCGGCATGCAGCGCCTGGAACAGGTAGTCGTCGCGGTCGAAGGTCGTGACGATCACCACGACGGCGTCTATCGAAGGATCAGCGACGATACGGCGGGTGGCTTCGAGACCGTCCATATCGGGCATCTGCACGTCCATACAGATCACATCGGGGCGCAACGCGGATGCCGCCGCCACGGCCTCCGCGCCCGTACTCGCCTCTCCGACGACCGTGATATCGGTCTGGGCCTCGAGGATCATACGGAATCCCGCTCGCATGACGGCATGGTCGTCGACCAGCAGAACTCGCACCGGCTCGTTCACGATGTCGCTCCGCTCACGTGCAGTGCGGGCAGTGGCACCGGTACACGCACGCGCACGAGGAAGCCGCCGCGTCCACGCGGTCCGGCCTCGAGCGACCCGCCCGATGCCGCCGCCCGCTCGCGCATGCCGACGATGCCCAGGCCCGTGCGTCCGGCGACGTGCGCGCGGCCGCTGTTGGCCACCTCGAGCTCGACGAACCTGTCTTCGAAGCGCAGGCGCACATCGGCTGCGGCATCCGGCCCGCCGTGCCGTCGGGCATTGGTGAGGGCCTCCTGTGCGATGCGGTAGAGGTTCACCTGCACCAGTTCGGGAAGGCCGACCGGCTCACCGACGACGGCGAAAGTGGTGGGCAATCCGTTGTCGTTGGCGTGGGCGATGAGCTCGGGAAGCGAGTCCACGCGCACCGTCGATGAGGCCGGAGTATCGGCGTCGGGCGTGCGGAGGGTCTCGAGCAACTGACGCAGCTCGGTCAGAGCTTCGCGGGCCGACGACTCGACGGTGACCAGCGCGGCGCGGGCCGCCGCCGGATCGGCGTCGAGAACTGTGCGCGCCGCTCCGGCCTGCACACCCATCGCCGACACGTGGTGAGCCACCACGTCGTGCAGTTCGCGGGCAATGCGTACGCGATCGAGCGCGACGGCCTGCGCTGCGGTGAGCTCGCGCTCGCGCTCGAGTTCCGCGGTGCGCTGCTCGAGCACCGCGCGCGAGCGCGCCTCGCCCCAAGCTCGTTCGCCGAAGAAGTACGCGCCGCCGAAGAAGGCGGCGTTGACCAAGAACTGGATCAGCATCCACGCGGCGAACGGCGAGAACAGTCCCGCCCGTGAAGGTCCGTCGGCAACGGGGTTGATCGCCGCCTGAAAGGTCACCACGAGCAGCCAGATGAACATGCCCGAGATGACGGCCAGGCGCACGAGCGTCGCCCGCCGGCGGTTTTTCACCCACGCACCCACGGTGTACATCGCGATGAAGATCGCCACGTTGCTGACATAGACCTCGGGGATGCGCGCGGAGACGCCGACGAAGAACGCGAGGGCGACCACGATCAGCGTCAGCTCCGGGTATCGACGGCGAAGCGCGAGGGGCAGCGTCAGCACCGCGACGTAGACGAGCGCCCATCCGAACGCGGGGGTTTTCTCGCCGTAGAAGCCCGCGACGTTGCCCAGCCAGGCGCTGATGATCGCGCTGAGCAGCAGACCCACCGCGAGCCAGGCGTCAGCGCGCCTCTGCTCGGCGGTCATCGGACGCTCGAGGTCGGTCGTGCTCATCCCTCTACGCTAGGGCGAGCTCGTGACCGCGGCATCCCCCCAGCGGCGGAGCGCAGGGGTCTCGACGCCGGGCGTGCCAGCGTGCATGCTCTGGGTATGACGAGCATCTTCGTGAACATCCCGACCACCGACCTCGAACGCAGCATGGCGTTCTACCGCGCACTCGGCTGCGACATCAATCCGAACTTCACCGACGAGAACGCGGCCTGCATCGTCTGGTCGGACGAGATCTTCTTCATGGTGCTCAAGAGGGAGTTCTTCGCGACGTTCACCCAGAAACCGGTCGGAGAACCGAAGGAATGGGCCCAGGCGTCCCTGTCGTTCTCCCGCGACTCCCGAGCCGACGTCGACGCGATCGTGGAGGCCGGTCTCGCGGCGGGCGGCACCGAGCCGGCTCCCGCGCAGGATTACGGCTTCATGTACAGCCGCGACCTCGACGATCCCGACGGCAACAGCCTCGGCTTCCTGTACATGGACCCCACCGCGGCCGAGCAGGGCCCGCCCGCAGAGGAGCTTGCCGGTCGTTGAGCGAGCGCAGCGAGTCGAAACGCCCTCACCAGATCATCGGGCGGTCGTCGTCCGGACCGTTGAGGTCGAGGTCGACGACCACCGGAACGTGGTCGCTGGGGATCTCGCCCTTGCGTTCGTCGCGGTGGATGGATGCCGCGGTCACCGCATCGGCGAAGGCACGCGAGCCGAGGACGAAGTCGATGCGCAGGCCCTCGTTGCGGGGAAAGCGCAGCTGCTTGTAGTCCCAGTAGGTGTATCCCGTCGGAACGAGCGGACGCACCGTGTCGGCAAGTCCCGCGTCGAGCAGCGCCTGGAAAGCCGCACGCTCGGGCGGGGAGACGTGGGTGGTCACTCCTTCGATCACCGTGGGGTCGCCGTTGTCGGCATCCGTCGGGGCGATGTTGAAGTCGCCGGTGAGCGCGAGCGCCAGGTCGGGGTCGGCGGCGAGCGTGTCGGCGGTGTATCCGCGCAGGGCCTCGAGCCAGTCGAGCTTGTAGCGGTAGTGCGGGTCATCGAGCCCCCGGCCGTTGGGCACGTACAGGCTCCACACCTCGACCCCGCTGATGGTTGCGCCCAGTGCGCGGGCTTCGAGCGGGGCACCCGGGCCCTCGTGCCCCTTCGCGAAGCCGGGCATGTTCGGAAAGCCGATCTGCACGTTCTCCAGCGGCTCGCGGCTGGCGATCGCGACGCCGTTCCACTGGTTGAGTCCGTGGGCCTCGACGGTGTACCCGGCATCCTCGAACGCCTCGTACGGGAACTGCTCCGGCTTGCACTTGATCTCCTGCATCGCCAGCACGTCGATGCCCTCGCGGACAGCGAATTCGACCGTACGGACGACACGGGCGCGGATCGAGTTGACGTTCCAGGTGGCGATGCGCATGGCATCCAGCGTATGGGCCCCCGGCGACGTGGTCGTACGCGGGCCGGCCACGCGCCGCAGCCGCGCCGCCTGTTCCGTATTCAGTCCCCACGGCAGTTTCATTGTGCGGCGGCGCCGGAACCACACCCGGGCCCGTCGTGCGCACCGCAACGAGACTGAATACGCAACGTGGGGCGGGGCTGAGGCGAGAGTAATCCGGGCCGAGCCGCCGCGCGGAGGTGGCCCCGAACCCCTGTTCCGTATTCAGTCTCTGAAGCGTCGGCACCGGGCGGATGCCGCTGACTTCCGCGCCGCGGGCCACGACTGCGTCACGTGAGACTGAATACGGAACACCGACGGCGGGTCACAGCGCCCGCAGGATGTCCTCCACCCGCTGCTTGGCGTCGCCGAAGAGCATCTGCGTGTTGTCGCGGAAGAACAGCGGATTCTGCACGCCGGCATAGCCAGAGGCCATCGACCGCTTGAACACCACGACGCTCCGCGCCTCCCACACGTGCAGCACCGGCATGCCGGCGATCGGCGATCCCGGATCTTCGGCCGCAGCGGGGTTGACGGTGTCGTTCGCCCCGATCACGAGCACCACGTCGGTGTCGGCGAAGTCGTCGTTGATCTCATCGAGCTCCAGCACGATGTCGTAGGGAACCTTGGCCTCGGCCAGCAGGACGTTCATGTGGCCCGGCAGGCGCCCGGCGACGGGATGGATGCCGAAGCGCACCTCGACGCCCCGCTCACGCAACCGCTTCGTCAGGTCGGCGACCGGGTACTGCGCCTGGGCGACGGCCATGCCGTAGCCGGGAGTGATGATGACCGACCGCGCGTCGCGGAGAAGTTCGGCGACGGCCGCGGCATCCGTCTCCTGGTGCTCGCCCTCCTCGGCGTCGGTGCTGCGGGGCGCCTCGATGCCGAACCCGCCGGCGATGACCGAGAGGAACGACCGGTTCATCGCCTTGCACATGATGTACGACAGGTATGCACCCGACGATCCGACGAGCGCGCCGGTGACGATGAGCAGGTCGTTGTTCAGCAGGAAGCCGGCGGCGGCCGCAGCCCAGCCGGAGTAGCTGTTGAGCATCGAGACGACGACCGGCATGTCGCCGCCGCCGATCGAGGCGACCAGATGCCACCCCAGTGCAAGAGCCAGCACGGTCACGGCGATGAGGAGCCAGATCGACGGGATCGCGACGTACCAGACCGTCAGCACCAGGAAGAGCACGAGCGCGCCGATGTTGAGGGCATTTTTGCCCGGCAGCATGAGCGGCTTCGACGACATCCGCCCCGAGAGCTTGAGGAACGCGACGATCGACCCCGTGAACGTGACGGCCCCGATGAACACGCCGATGAACACCTCGGCGTGGTGGATGCCGATGAGCTCGGGTGTGACTCCTTCGGCGTAGAGATGGCCGTTCCAGCCGACGAGCACCGCGGCCAGTCCGACGAACGAGTGCAGCAGCGCGATGAGCTCGGGCATGCCGGTCATCTCGACGACGCGGGCGCGCCAGAGCCCGATGGCGCCGCCGACGACGACCGCGGCGACGAGGAGTGTGATCCCGAGCGCGGCGGTCGCCCCGTCGGGGAGGAGAGTGCCGTTCGCGATGACGAGCACGAGGGTCGCGACGAGCGCGATCGCCATTCCGGCAATGCCGTAGACGATGCCGCGGCGAGAGGTTTCCTGCTTGCTGAGCCCGGCGAGGGCGAGGATGAACATCAGCGCCGCGACGATGTACGCGGCGGTCGAGATGGACTGGGCGAGCATGATCGCGCCGAGGTCTCCGGCGTAGGCGGCGGTCACTTCTGGTCACCCTTCTGGAACATGGCGAGCATGCGACGGGTCACCGCGAAACCTCCGAAGATGTTGATGGATGCCAGGAGCACTGCGACCCCGGCGAGCACCTGCACGACGGGGTTCGGCACGACGATCTGGCTCATCGCGCCGACGACGATGATGCCGCTGATCGCGTTGGTGACGCTCATCAGCGGGGTGTGCAGGGCGTGGGCGACCTTGCCGATGACGTAGAAGCCGATCACGACCGACAGGGTGAGCACGAGGATGTGCTGGGGCAGCGGCGCGGGCGCGACGGCGCATACGAGGAACAGGGCGGCGATACCGGCGGCGATCAGGCCGGCCTTCGCGCCGGCCGACAGTGCCTTCTTTGGGGCGGGAGCGGTGACGGATGCCGCGGGGGTCGCGGGCGCCGGCGCTGCCGACACCTGCACGGGTGGGGGCGGCCAGGTGACGGCGCCGCCCCGGGTGACGGTCACGGCGCGCTGCACGACGTCGCTGTCGTCGATCGTG
>CAUPYO010000057.1:0-9272 GCA_963515565.1 uncultured Microbacterium sp. | reverse complement strand
GCACAACACCGTCCGGGCGTTCCGGCGCAACAGAACCGGCGTCGCGGCGCTGATCGCCCTCCTCGTCATCGTGGCGGCCTGCGTCCTCGCACCGATCGCCTTCCCCGCCGGACCGAACAACGTCGACCTCAAGAGTGCGTTGCAGGCGCCGAGCGCCGCGCACTGGCTGGGCACCGATCAGCTGGGTCGCGATCTGCTGACGCGCGTGCTGTTCGGCGGTCAGGTGACGCTGCTCAATGGACTGATCGTCACGACCGTGGCGATTCTGATCGCCGTTCCGCTCGGATTGGCGGCGGCGCACGCGGGCGGATGGGCCGACCGGATCATCATGTTCGTCACCGACATCGGCCTCGCGATCCCCGCCATGGTGGTCATGCTCGTGATCATGTCGCTGTTTGCGGGGTACACCTCGATCGCCATGGTCGGGCTCGGGCTGCTGTTGGCTCCTCCGGTCGTCCGCAACATCCGCGGTCCCGCCCTCGCGGTCGGCTCCGAGCTCTTCATCGACGCCGCCGTCGTCGCAGGCCTGAGCGGTCGGCGCATCGTCGTCACGCACGTGCTGCCCCGCGTGGTCGGGCCCATCCTGGTCCAGTGCGCCCTGGTGGCGGCGATCGCCCTGCAGTTCGCGGTCGGTCTGTCCTTCCTCGGTTTCGGCACCGCACCGCCCGACCCCGACTGGGGCTCGATCATCTCGGAGGGTGCCCAGTCGCTCAACAAGAGCCCGTGGCCGGTCATCGCCGGTGGCATCGCTCTCGGCCTGACCACTCTCTCGCTGGTGCTCCTCGGCGACGCGGTTCGTGACGTCGCCGTCGACGCCTGGGCCGGGGCTCCGGCGAAGCGCCGGAGGAGTCGTCTTCGGCCCGTGCCTTCGGTGGCGCACAGCGCCGACACGGAATCCGCATCGGCGGTGCCGTCGGGATCGCTCGTGTCGGTCCGGGGCTTGACGGTCGGGTTCACGGTCAATGGTGTCGCGCACCCCGTCGTGAGTGGAGTGAACCTCGAGATCGCGCCGGGCGAAACCGTGGGAATCGTCGGCGAGTCCGGGTGCGGGAAGACCTCGGTCGCCCGCGCGATCGCGCGGTTGCTTCCTTCCGGTGGCGAGATCCTGGAGGGAGACATCCGATTCGAGGAGACGGATGTCGTGGGCCTCGCGGGCAGCGGACTCTACGCCTACCGGAGGGATGCCGTCAGCTACATCGCACAGGACCCGATGACCGCGCTCGATCCCACCCTGCGAGTGGGGACGCTCCTGAAACGGATCGTGCGGATGCGCGACCACGTGTCAGGACGCGAAGCCGACGAACGTGTCCTCGAACTCCTCAGGCAGGTCCAACTGCCCGACCCGGAAAGTGTCGCGCGCCGGTACCCCCACGAGCTGTCCGGCGGAATGGCGCAGCGGGTCGGGATCGCACGCGCGATCGCCACCCGACCGCGCCTGCTGATCGCCGATGAACCCACCACGGCACTGGATGTCACGGTGCAGGCCGAGATCCTCACCCTGCTCCACTCGCTGCAGGAGCAGTACGGGATGGCCATTCTCCTGGTCAGCCACGACTGGGGCGTCGTCGCGGAGGTGTGCGACCGGGCGCTCGTCATGTACGCGGGGCAGATCGTCGAAAGCGGCGAGCTGGTCGACGTCGTGAACGTGCCGGCCCATCCGTACACCGCCGCGCTTCTCGCGTGCCGGCCGTCGAACATCATCGACGACACGCTCATGCTCCCGACGATCGAGGGCAGCGTCGTCGCGCCGGCGGATTGGCCGCGAGGCTGCCGCTTCGCCGCGCGCTGCGAGTTCCGAACGGAGTCCTGCGACGCGGCACCGATCCCGACGATCGATGTCCGGGGCGGGCACCGTGCGCGGTGCATCCATCCCCTGTCCGAGGTCGGCGCGCGCGAGCGCGACAAGGAGGAGACCAGTGCCTGATCGACAACTGCTCGAAGTCTCCGACCTCACCGTCGAGTATCGGCGCGGAGGCCAGCGCGTCGCCGGCGTCTCCGGTGTCTCCTTCACGATCGCCGCCGGACAGGCGGTCGGCCTCGTCGGCGAATCGGGATCGGGAAAGACCACCATCGGACGCGCGATCCTGGGGCTCGTGCCGATCACCTCCGGAAGCGTCCGGTTCGACGGTGTGGATGTCGGCAGCCCCGAACATCGGCAGCGCCGCTCGGACCCGGGTCAGATCCGCGCGGTCTTCCAAGATCCGTTCAGCTCGCTCAACCCCTCTCTTCCGGTCGGCGTGAGCGTTGCGGAGGAGGTGCCGGGCGGTCGTCGGGTGCGTGCGGAGACCTTCGCCCGCATCGCATACCTCTTCGACCGGGTGGGGCTGCCCTACTCGCTTGCGGCGACCTATCCCGCTCGGCTGTCGGGAGGTCAGCGCCAGCGCGTCGCGATCGCCCGCGCCCTCATGAGCGCACCCCGTCTGATCGTGTGCGACGAACCGGTGAGCGCGCTCGATGTCTCCGTGCAGGCGCAGGTGCTCAATGTGCTGCGCGACGCACGCTCCAATGATTCGCTGAGCTACTGCTTCATCGGTCACGATCTCGATGTCGTGCGCTACATGTCCGACTGGATCGTCGTTCTCTACCGCGGGCAGGTGCTCGAGGACGGCCCGGCCGCGACGGTGGCCGGCTCCCCGCGGCATCCGTATACGAGAGCCCTCGTTGCGGCCACGCCCGAGACCGACGTGACCGGGGTGCGAAAGAAGCGGGTTCCGCGGCCGCGTGACCCTCGCCCTGAGCCGCGCGCGGGCGAGGGCTGCCCGTTCGCTCCGCGCTGCCCGCTCGCGATTGACAAATGTTGGACGGCTGCGCCACCGGTGCACATGGCGCCGGATGGAGGGCGTGTCGTCTGCCATCGGTACGACGAGGCGACCGATCTGACGGGCGGAGAAGCCGCTCCTGCCCGCGCGAGCGCGATCGGCTGATGCGATCGCCCCAGGCTTATGTTGGACGATTGACAAATGACCAACAAAAGACTTACGGTCTCTTTGAGTGCTGATGCTCCTGTTCTGACAACGTTCCGAGCGCATCGCGCTCACGCAAGCGGACTGGAAACGCATACGACCGCAGGAAGGCAACAGATGACCACCGTGGAAGCTGTCCAGACACCGACCGGAAGCCCCGCTTCTGTCGGGGCGGGTGACCCTGAATTCGAAGCGGCAACCGACCGCCTCATCGAGCGGACGAAGGTCCTCGTCCCCACGCTTCGCGCGCGTGCACTGGAGGCTGAGGCGCTTCGCTACCAGCCGCCGCAGACGGTCAAGGATGCTGAGTTCCTCATGGACTCGCTGACCCCGAAGGTGTGGGGAGGTCAGGGCCTCGGGTCGCGCGCCCTATGTGAAGTGTCGCGCGTGCTGGCGCATGGGGACACCTCGGCGGCCTGGGCCCTCGCGTTCCTCATCGAGCACAGCTGGATGGCCGCTCATCTGCCGTGGCAGGCCCAGGAGGAGCTTTTCAAGGATCGTTCCTTCATCCTCGCGGCTGCACCCCTGACGCCCGCGGGCAAGGCGGAGAAGGTCGACGGCGGATTCCGAGTGTCCGGCACCTTCCGCTACGCCTCCGGCCTCTGGAACTCCGACTACACGTTCTGCTCATCTATGGTGATGCTCGATGGCGTGCTGACTCCCACCACGTTCCTCGTTCCGCTGGCGCAGCCGGGCGTCACGGTCAACGATGACTGGTTCATGTCCGGAATGGCGGCGACCGGCAGCTCGAGCGTCACCATGGACGACATCTTCGTCCCGGAGCACTACTCGGTTCCACTCGAGCAGATGCTCTCCATCGACAAGCACCCGGGAATCGTCCACGAGGAGAAGTTCCTCCGCTACCCTCCCTACGCCAGCCTGGGGATGATGATCACGGCGATCGCGCTGGGCTCGGCGGAGGCGGTGGTCGATATCGTCAAGTCTCGCCTGGCGACGACTCGTGCCTTCGGCGGGGCGATGCGTGGCGACCTGCCCCAGACGCGCATGCGCTTCGCGCAGGCATGGGAGAAGCTGCGCTGCGCGCAGCTTCTCTACAAGGAGATCCTCAACGAGTCGATCCGCAAGTGCGACGCCATGGAGGTCTGGACTCAGCAGGAGATCGGGCAGATCGAGCTCGACCAGACGACGATCGTCCACCTCGCCCAGGAACTCATCGGGCTGCTGTGCGACGGGATGGGATCGAGCCCTTACCAGACCAAGGAAGCGCTGCAGCGGTACCGCCGAGACATCGTCGTCATCGCCAACCACGCGTTCATGGACTGGGACCTGATCGGCGAGCGCTCGATCCGCTATGTGCTCGGGCTCGGCACGCGCTCGACCGACATGTTCCGAAATCAGGTCACATCGCAGGCGGGCCCCGCGAAGGACGGCTCTGCGGCAGGAAACGAGAGCGAGGAGAAACTGATGAAGGCAGCAGTACTGAGTGAGGTGGCGGGAACCCCCGCGATCGGGGATTTCCCGGAGCCGACCCCGGAGGCGGGCGAGCAGGTCGCCGATGTGATCGTCGCCGCCCTCAATCCGATCGATATCCGCCTTGCCGCGGGCGGCCCCTTCGGGCCCCCGATCGTACCGTCGGTCGTCGGATCCGAGGGTGTGGCGCGGCTCGAGGACGGGACCAAGGTCTACTTCAGTGACTCGAAGCCGCCGTACGGTGCGCTCGCGCAGAAGGTTCTCCTCGGCGAGCGTTCGCGCGTCTATCCGATTCCGGATGGCCTCGACGAGGCACTCGCGGCCGCGCTCGGCACCTCGGGAGTGACGGCGTTGACCGCACTCCAGTGGCGGGCGCAGGTTCGCGCCGGCGATGAAGTGCTGATCCTCGGCGCCACGGGGGCCGTCGGTCAGATCGGCGCTCAGGTCGCCAAGCTCCTCGGTGCGGGCCGTGTGATCGGCGCCGCGCGCAACGCCGAGGTCCTGGAGTCGCTGAAGTCCAAGGGCGTGCTCGACGACTACGTCGTTCTGACCGGTGCCGACGAGGATGCTGCCGCCCTCAAGGACGCCGCTGCCATCGGCTACGACGTCGTCCTCGACGCCGTGATGGGCCCGGCTTTCGCCGCGGCGCTGCCCGCTACCAAGATCGGCGCCCGTTACGTGGTGGTCGGTATGTCGGGTGGCCAACCGGCGACGACGATCGCCTATCCGGTCCTCACGGGTCGGAGCGTCTTCGGGCACCTCAAGCCGCTCGTCCCGCTGGACGAGTGGGAGGCTTCCTACCAGCAGCTCACCGGTTGGGCCAACGCCGGGCAGATCTCGCTCGAGGTCGAGCGCGTGCCCTTCGACGCGATCAGCGAGGTGTGGACGCGCATCGACAAGAGCCCGCACAAGAAGCTCGTCGTCGAGATCTGACGCAAGAGCCCGGGATGCCGCTCACTGGGGTGTGAGCGGCATCCCGTTCTTGGTGGCGGAGGGTGACGAGCCGAGCCTTGGCCTGCCGTGTCGAATCAGCGTCGTCCACCCGGTGTCTTGAGCGCAGCGTCCCAGTGCTCAGCGAGGCGTCCGTCTTCGACGCGAAACAGTTCGAACCAGTGGCTCCGATAGGTCTCGCCGGGGTTGTCGGGATCTGCCAGTTCGCGAGAGATCATCTGCATGACCATGTCTCCTTCCGCAATCAGCACCGCGGGGTCGGGAGAGCGTCGCATTTCTTGCTTCGCCCGGATAGCAGTCTCCGATTGTGCGAACGCGATGACGGCGTCGGGGCCGGAAGCAATGTCGGGGTTGTGCTGGACGTACTCGTCGGAGAGGTACTCGCGGGCTTGCTCGGCGGTGGACGGGTCGAGCAGCAGCTCCATCGCCTTCTGTACGACGGCTTTATTGGTCTCGAGCTGGTCTGCAGCGCGCTCGGCGAGTCCGATCGACACCGCGGCGAGGAGGGCTGGTTGGTCGGTGCGGTTGGTCCATGCGTGAGCAGTGCCGTTTTGGATGACGACGTCTCCCTGTTTCAGGAGCGTTTCTTCGCCAGATTCCAATCCCAGGCACAGTTCGCCGCTGAGCACGATCTGATAGTCGATCGTGCGCGTCGTGTGGAACCCTGGGCGCTCGGGATCGAACGTCTCGGCGAGGCCCGGCAGCTCTCGAGCCTGTTCTTGCGCCGCTTTGGCATCGTCTACGTTCTCGAAGACGGCGGACGGAGGGAACTGGACGATCGTCAGCGCCGACGCTCCGTCGCCGGGCATGAGCGAGGTCAGTGTCGTGGTGATGTCTGCGGGGACGCCCGTGGGCGCGGAGTTGTCGGCGACTGCCCAGACAACCGTGTTGCTGAAGCCGGGGATGTGCACGAAATCGTGCGTGCGGGGCGCGGATTCGTCTCGCACGACACGGCTGCGACCAGCGTCATCGAAGCCCGTTACGACTCGGCGCACCTGCATGTGATCTCCTTCGATCGGTCTGGCCGACCTATCGATCGGGTGGAAACTATCTTAGCTAATGTCGGGTGTTTTATCATTGGACATATAGAACAAGGGAGTTCGGATGACTCAGATGGATGCCGTTGAGATCACGGGTGAATGGGACCCGCGACCGAGCGTCGAGCTATCGGAGCAGGAGCGCGACGGCCGCTGGGCGCGGGATGCGACACGAGTGTGGCGCCACCCCGTATGGAGCACCGCTCGGCGCGACATCCCCACGATCCGTGACCCCCGAGACGTACTCGTCCGCGTGCGTGCCGTCGGTATTTGCGGTTCGGACGCCCACCTGTTCGAAACCGACTCCGAGGGGTACGTGCTGCTTCCGTATCGGGTGCGCCTGCCGCTCGTGCCTGGCCATGAGCTGGCAGGTGAAGTGGCGGCGGTCGGCGCTGCGGTGCGTTCGGTGCGCGTCGGGGATCCCGTCGCCGTGCACACCCTGCAGTACTGCGGTGTCTGCACCGCCTGCCTCTCTGGCTTGCCCAGCCACTGCGCCGAAGGGGAGGACCAAGGGTTCAGCATCGACGGCGGCATGGCCGAGTACATGCTGTCCCGCGAATCGAACGTCGTCGCGCTTGCGGCGCTGCGTGAACGGTACAGCGAGAGTGAGGTTTATGAGATCGGGGCACTGTGCGAACCGGCATCCGTCGCCTACCTGGGGATGTTCGATCGCGCGGGTGGCATCCGCCCCGGCGCGCGGGTGGTCGTGCACGGATGCGGCGCCATCGGGCTCGCCGCGATCGCTCTCGCCCGCGCGGCGGGTGCGGCATCGGTGCTTGCATTTGCGACCAGTTCGGCGAGGGCAGAACTCGCGCTCCGGCTTGGCGCTGATGAGGCGTTCGACGTGCGCGCCCTGTCAGATGCCGGTAGGGGGGCAGGGGATGTCACGCTCGAGCGCACGGGCGGCCACGGCGCCGACATGGCGATCGAGGCGGCGGGAGCAGCCGGCGCGGTGCTCCCGGAGATCGAGCGGTCGCTCGCGGTCGGCAGCAAGGTGGTCTTGCTGGGCTCTCAGGCGGGCACCGTGCCGATGCAGACGATGGCATACATGGTGCGCGGCGTCAGCGTGTACGGGTCGATCGGCAACATCGGCGGGGTCGCACCTGTCGTGGCGCTGCACGCCGCCGGGCGGATCGACCTTCGGCCGATCATCACCGACCGGTTTCCACTCGGGCGCGCTGTCGAGGCGGTGCATCGAGCGACCGAGAAGTCGGCGGCGAAGGTCATGATCCGCATGCCGTGACGGCGGCTGCCGGAATCCCGTTGATCCGGCAGCCGCTGCGCGCGACTAATCCCGGTACGCGCGCGGCCAGATGCCCTGCTTGCCCGGCTGGAGCACGCCGTTCGGGTCGACGGCATCCTTCAGAGTTTCGACGAAGCGACGAAGCGCGTGGTCGTTGAAGTCGAACGTCTCCGCGACGGCATCCATCTTGTAGATGCCCGTCCGGTAGAGCCCATACCCCTCCGCCTTCATCTTCGCCAGCATCGGGTCGAAGTTCTCGAACATGCGGAGCGTCTTCTCCCTGTCTTTCGGGTCGAAGAACATGACCGAGACGACGATGATGCTCGTCGGCAGCAGCATGCACCCCGCGGCGTAGGGCTCGCCGAACTCGTCGTAGAGTTTCTGCACCTGGCGGATCATCTTCAGCACCTCGGTGCCGATGAGCGGGCCGATGGGGGAGAAGTCGAGGTGGCCGGTGTCGGGGCCGAACGGCACCTTGTAGAGGTCGAGCAGTTCCATCCCCGGGATGCCGGCCTGCACGCGGTCGTCGTGGATGCCGTTGTCGGGTCCGACCCGGTCGGTGCCGTCGTAGAGCGTCCTGCCGAGCGTGACGCCCGGGATCGTTCCGAGCACCCTCTCCACGATCCGCCACTTCGCCTCGACGATCTCCTCGTAGCCGTACAGCGCGAACCGCAGCGCCCACTTCTGGCTGTCGGGGTCGAGGTCGGGCTGGCCCTCGGCATTGGCTGCCACCCCGCGGCCGAGGAACGGGTAGTTGTTGATGGTCTCGTCGAGTTGCAGCTCTCGCATCGCGTCGATCACGGGCACGATGATCTCGTCGCCGTCGAAGTGCACCCAGCACGACGCGTACTTCTCCGGGCGCGGCATGAGCCGCCACCCGATGCGGGTGACGATGCCGAGGCTCGACTGCATGAAGAGACCGTCGACGGTCGGCCCGTAGGAGAACGGGTAGGTGTGCCAGGCCTTGTTCCCCGCCATCGCGCCCATGCCGGTGCGCATCAGCTCGCCGTTGGGCAGCACGACCTCCATGCCGGCGATGTTCTGCGCGTGCGAGCCGAACCGTGTGTGGCCGCGACCGTACTCGAGGCTGTTGCCGATGACCGATCCCCACCCGAGGTCGGGGATCGAGGACCACCACTTGCCGCCCGCCGCTTCCAGCGCGTCGACGAGGTCGAACCAGCGGACGCCGGGCTCGACGACGGCGTAGCCCAGTTGTTCGTTGATCTCGAGGATCCGGTTCATCTTGGAGAGGTTGACGAGGATCGAGCCCTTGACGCGCGGCGCCGCACCGCCGTAGCCGTAGTTGCGACCCTGGCTCACGGTCCACAGCGGAATCTTGTGCAGGTTCGCGATCCGCACGACTGCCTGCACCTGTTCCACGGAGCTCGGGAAGACGGCGGCCGACACATCGTGGGCGTCGTCGTCGCGCACGTAGAAGGGGTCTCGGAATTCGTTCAGTTCCTCACGGTCGCTGACGACGGCATCAGAGCCGAGTTCGGCTCTGAGCGCGGCGACCGCGGCCTCGATTGCATCTGCGCTTACGGGGGCTTCCATCTTCCTGCTCCTCTTCATCGAGTCGTGAGTGGTCCCACACCTTCGGTCCACCCATATCCCATCGAAGGAAACATGATAAGAATGGATTTATGC
>CAUPYO010000056.1:0-9278 GCA_963515565.1 uncultured Microbacterium sp. | reverse complement strand
AGAGCGCACGACTGAAAATCGTGAGGTCACGGGATCGACGCCCGTCGGAGCCACACGGATGATCATTACGTCATCCCAGAAACCCTCGCGGAGCTTCTATCCGCGGGGGTTTTGCTTTGCCCTGGCCGGAGCTGTTTCTGAAGCGCCCTCGGTTCGCTCCAGCACTCACAACGGGCCAGCGCAGCGATATCAACCGCCCTGCCGAGCATGGGGGGGCCGCGGTCGCCTATCCGGCTGGGCCGGTCTGAGGCCGTTACTGCTCGAAATTCGGCGCAACCCTCGGCTCCCACCACCCTGTCAGGCTTCAAAATCGGGCGAGCATTTCGGCTTTCTTGGTAGCGAACTCTTCGTCAGTGAGAACGCCGGCATCACGGAGCGACGCGAGCTTGTGCAGTTGCTCCGCTACGTCCGCTTGCGGCGCAGACGGCATATCTGGCGAGGGTGGCGTCGCAGCGGGTAGGCGGTCCTTGATCAACCCAGAAACAAGATCGAAGGCCCTGTCGGCAACGGTCGCTTTCTCGGCGACCGACGGAGCCGCGATCGTTGCCACTTCGGCAGGCTCGACTCGCCGAGTCTCCAAGACCAGCTCAAAATGCTTGAACATCGAATCAGGCAGCTGGAGCAGCGACCGCTTTCCGTCCAGCCAATCGACGCGAACGAGATGCGTTGCGCCCATCATGTCGAAAGTGGCCCCGACGGCCGCCGACGCCGCCCTACCGAGTCGACCAGGAAGCACAGCCCCAGCAATCGCTTTGGCTACCGCCTCGACCGGGTTGCCCTTCGCATCGGTCGGAACCTCTTCCCAAGCGGACACAGTCGCAGGCAGGAGCTTCTTGAACTTCAGCCCGGCTTGCACGACGAGGGTGCTCCCCATCGGCGTCGATACCTGTGCATTCTTGTAGTCACCACCGACCACACGCCCGAATCCAGCCATGGCTGCACTCTATTGCTCGAACGCGCCATGGTCACCTGCAGCTGGTGCGAGATCAGCAACATGTGGACGGTGCTACTCCTCCGATGCACGTCAGGGAAGTCGGTGAGGCAGCAGCCACACCTGGGCTGCGCATACGACCCGGCATCCAACGATTCACGGACACACAGCTGTGAGAACTTTCTTTACGCGTTCAAGGCCGGCCTCCGGCCGGCACGGCATGGCGCCGCCGCGGTGCGTCCGGTCCTCGCTACGCTGCGGTCCGGGCGCTCCTCGCAGCTCCACGCCGACCCCCAGCGCGCCCTCAAGAATGTCGGAAGTGCGACCCTAGACTGGCACGATGGCTTCCAAACAGCGCGCGCGCGTATCCGAGTTTCGCTCGTACCCGGATGTCCGAGACGATCTCCGTCGGCGCGGATGGAACACCTCGAGCCCGCATCAGGACGCTCGAGGCCAGGTGTTTGATCAGCACGAGATCCGTGACGATGCGGGGCTCTCTCTAGCGCTTGCGGCCCAGAAGCCCGAAAATGTCGTGGTCGTAGATGCCAGCAAGCGGATCTACTGGGTTATTGAGGTAAAGGCCTCACTCGATGCGCTCAAGGTTGCCGAGTCCGAGGCGTCCGCCTACGCAGAACGCATCAACTCTGTTCCCGACCAACGCTGCGCTTTCTACACCGCCATCGCCGGATCGCCCGACGCGGGATATGTGCGCCGCACGTACTACGTGTCCGCTGACGGCGCCACGACACCGGTGCAGTTCCAGGGCTCCCCCCTAACTTCTTTGCTGCCGCGAGAGCAGCTCCTCGAACTCCTCAAGAACGACACGGGCGAAGTCTCTGAACTAGTCATCGACGATGCGGAACTACTTAGGGTCGCTGACCGCATCAACTCGACGCTTCACGCCGCGAGCATCCAGAAGGATGAGCGTGCCTCCGTTGTCGCGTCGATTCTGCTGACGCTCGCGCAGGACAACATGCCGGATGCGGAGTTGGATCCCGACACGTACGCAGAACAGATCAATATCACGGCGAAAGCTCGACTAGCGAAAGCGGGAAAGGCATCCTTCGCGAACCACATCCAACTACGCCTGCCAGCGGGCGAAGAAGCTAAACACAAGTACGTTCGCGCACTAATTGCCACGGCCGATGCGCTCCGTCACATCAATATAGCCGCTGCGATGAAGTCGGGAACCGACGTGCTCGGGGAGTTCTACGAGGCATTCCTCCAGTACGGCAACGGAGCGAAGGATCTTGGAATTGTCCTGACGCCGCGCCACATCACCCGATGGGCCGCCGAGATGGTTCCGACCTCTGTGGACGACGTAATCCTTGACCCAACCGCCGGCACTGGTGGATTTCTCGTCTCTGCTTATGACCACGTCCGCGTGAATTGCGACGACGATGATGATTTTGAGTTCTTCAAGAAGCACCGCCTATTCGGCGTCGAGCAGGCTCCTAAAGTCGCTGCGCTGGCAGTCATCAACATGATTTTCCGTGGCGACGGTTCAACGAACATTATTGATGACGACACCCTAAAGCAGTCGCTCCGATTTGCGACGAAGGACAGTAAACGGACGGCGAAATTCCAACCGGCAGGACAGAAGGGATTTGTCCCCGGAGTTACTCGAGTATTCATGAATCCGCCCTTCGCCCTGAAGAAGGAAGATGAAGCCGAGTACGAATTCGTGCAGCACGCACTTGAGGAGATGGAGGATGGAGGGATTCTTTTCGCCATCCTCCCCGCACCTGTCATGGTCAAGGGCGCTGGACCGCTCGCGTGGCGCCGAGACCGCCTCCTCCCCGAGAACACCGTCCGCGCCGTAATCTCCCTACCCGAGGACCTCTTCTACCCCGTCTCGGTCGATACGGTCGCCCTCATCGTGGAAAAGGGGCGCCCCCACCGACTGGACGATGAAGTGCTCTGGGCGCGCGTCCGCCTCGATGGCCACATGAAGTTCAAGGGCAAGCGACTCTTCAGCGACCGCATACAGAACGATCTTGCGATCATCTCTGGCAAACTCTCCGAAGTGATCCGGCATCCGAACCAGGATGTCGAGAGCGTTCCTGGTCTCATCAAGAAGAGTCGGATCGATTTCGGTGATGATCTGCTCGAGCTGGTGCCGGAAGCACACCTCGACGAGCCCATCCCCAGCGCTGAAGAAATCCGCCTTGACGTCGAGCACGCAATCAAGGAGTACCTCGCGTTCGTGATTCGAACGGCCGACTCAAGCACGTTCGCGAACACCCTTCACGCCTCCACGGTAGTTGACAATCCGCTTCCCATGCCACCCCTTGCATTTCAGTCACTCCCCGAACTATTTGGGGAGGTCGGCGAAGGAATCGTCCGCGGCGACATCCACGCGCTGAACAAGGTTTCTCTGGGCACGACACCTGTTGTCACGACTCAAACCGATATGAACGGAGTAGACGGATTCTACGAAGTCGACGATTTTGAGATTCATGCGAATGTCATAACTGTAGCCTCGAATGGCACTCCGCTGACCTCCTTCTTTCACCCTTTCGATGTAGTCGTTAAGGATGATCTGTTCATCTGCAAGTTGCCCCCGACAATGCGGGCATCAACGGCCATCTACCTGATTGCTGCGCTAAATCGCCTTACATGGCGTTTCTCCTACTACAGGAAGGCTTATCTCAACAAGCTCTCGAAGATTGCCGTGCCAGTGCCGGTAAAGGGAGACGGCACAATCGACGAAGAGTGGATCGAGGCCTTGCTTCGGTCATGCGAAGGATGGTCCCAGCTTGAAGCGGCGCTGCCTACCTGGCAACCGCTGCCGTGGAGAGCGCTCGGCCGGCGCACCTGGAACGCGAGTTAGCCAGCGGATGTCTTTTGCACCGGCGCTACCCGAGCCGGTCCCGGGCCGGGAACCCGGCTGAAACCACCCACGACCAGCCAGCACGACTTCCGCGGAATCACGCGGCAAACGAGCACTCGTGAGCACCCACCGACCCCGCGAACACAACTGAAAATCGTGAGGTCGCCGGATCGACGCTGATCGGAGCCGCGTGCGTGATCACTACGCGCGCGAACGACGACGGCGCAGCCAGCGCGCCAGCCTCAGATCGTCCGCCGTGAACCGCCCCACCGGCAGCGCCGCCCGGATACGCGCCTCGGTGAACGGCAGAGCTGGGCGATACTCGTCGGGCAGTTCCGGTGCGGGCGGTGCCGCCTCGCTGACTCCCTCCGCGAGCATCCTGGCTTGCGCCTTTGCGACGAGAGGAGTGACCATCAACCACTCCGTCACCTGAGCGATGACTCGAATCGTCCACACCGGCATCCGCACGAAGAACGGATGCCGCTCCGCAACGTCGGCGATGCGGCGCACCGCCTGACCGAGCTCTAGCTCCTCGGCGCCCATGACTGCGAAGGTCTGGTTGGGCAGGCTGCCGTCGAGCGCGCCGCGCAGAGCGTTGACGGCATCTTCCACGGGCACCGGGCGCACCCTCTTCTCGCGGTAGCCGACGGTGCCGAACACGGGCAGCGTCCGCACCGCCTTTGCGACGTGGTCGACCATGTGATCTCCGGGACCGTAGATCATCCCGAACTTGAGGATCGTGTATTCGAGTCCGGATGCGCGGATCAGCTCCTCGGCCGCCCACTTCGTCTCGTGATAGGCAGAGCCGCAGTCGGGGCGTGCCCGCAGGAAGCTCACCATCACGATGCGCTTCACGCCGGCCCGCCGGGCAGCTTCGATCACGGATCGGGTGCCGTCGACGTGAACCCGCTCGAACGTCTGATCGCCGACTTCACGGTTGATGCCCGCGCAGTGTGCAACAGCTTCGCATCCGCGAAACGCTGCCACCAGAGCATCGGGGTCGTTGATCTGCACGCCCGTTCGGCGAGAGATCACCACCGTCTCAGCCGGGTCGAGCTTCTCGGCGAGGTGACGGCCGACGAATCCCGTCCCGCCGGTGATTGCTACGCGCATGGTGACACTCCTTCGCTTATTAGCAAAGAAGCTACACTGTATTTAGCCGGAGTGCTATATTGCGAGGGTGACAGATTCAGCGTCCGAGATCTTCGCGGCACTCGCGCACCCGACGCGACGGCAGATCCTCCAAGACTTGAAAGACGGCGAGCTCGCGGCGGGAGAGATCGCGTCGCGCTTCAGCGCCAGCGCGCCGACCATCTCGCGCCACCTGGCGGTGCTGCGGCAAGCGGGCCTAGTCACCGAGCGACGCGACGCGAACCGCATCCTCTACTCGCTCGTCGGCGAGCGCCTTGCCCTCTCCGTCGGCGACTTCCTGTCGACCGTCTGCCCCGAACAGATCGTGCTTCGCGAGGTCCGCAAGCGCGGCAGCGGTCGCGCGGTCGAGGCTTAGTCCGGTAGCGTCACGTGTCGGTCGCCTCGGCCTCATCCAGGTAGACCGTCGCGTAGACGTCGACACCGAGCGCAGCGATCTGCGCGGCCAGCTCGGCGGGCAGAACGAATCCGCCTTGCGTTGAGTCGGAGTCGGCCGACCACACGATGCGCGCGTGGCAGTCCACGGGAAGGCTTGGGATGCGGCCGAATGCCGGGCGGCACCGGTCCAGAAGCACTCTGAGCGCCGTGGTGCCGGTGTGATCACCGTCGTCGTTCGACAGAGTCCCGACATCCAACGCCCAGACGTTGTGGGCGTGGATCCGGCCCGAACGTGACGCGTCGCCTTTACGAACAACCTCCGTGGGCGACAATCCGAGGTGCTGCGTCACGACCTCGGGGTCGGTTTCGTCAAATGTCACAGCGAGTGACGCTCGGCCGGCGCGAATCATGAGCCGAGCCTAGAGCCAGGCCGCGTCAGGGCGACCCGCCATCCGGGCCCCTTCACTACTCGCCCCAGCGAAACGCAAACCGATCGTCCGGCGTGAAGCGGTACTCGTCGTCACACCGATACCCGCGCAGCCACAGCACACCGTCCACCGCGCGCAGATAGAACCCCTTCGGATACTCCACATCGTCACTCAGCGGTGCCGACGCGACCTTCACCGCACCCTGCGGCGAGCGCCCGACCGACAGCACGGAATCGGTCGAGTTCGCCTGCGACGTCCACGCCAATCGCAGATACGGCGCCGCATCGGCGGGACACAGTTCAAGACCCCGCCCCACGGCAGCGGCGAACACCTCCGGCAGCGTGCCGCCATCGGGCAGACCCAGTTCCGCGACCGTGCGTTCGACGAACTGCATCACCTCGCCGGGCCGCTCATCGAACGCCGAGCTGGCGAGCAGCGTCTCCGCGTGGGCGTTGAGCGAAACCCCCTGCCGGCGCAGTCGCTCAGCGAGCTCGCCTCGAGACAGTCCGCCCACGGTCACTTCCTGCGGCTGCGGCCAGAGACGCCCGGATGCCGCGTCCATCCGATCGATCATCGACCCACACTATGCGGGTCGCGGCATCCTTTCCTACGCAGCGAGCAGAGCAGGAATGACAACCGCGTCGACGAGCGCGGTCACGGCCTTCTCGTCGAGGTTGCGCCTCTGCAGCACGACACTGCCGAACGCGGCGGTGGGGATGATCCCGGCGAGGAGTTCGACGGGAGCGGTCGCGGGCACGACGCCGCGCTCGATCCACCGCTCGATCACGGCGGTGATCGCGGCAACGGGCGGCCGGCCGACATCCCGCGATGCCGTGGCACGCAGCTCGTCATCGTCGCCCAGCGCGGTCAGCATGCTCGCGAGAACCCGTGCAGAGCGATCATCTCGGCCGGAGAAATGCATCGCCGCGGCGATCAGATCGCCGCGCAACGACCCCGTGTCGGGAAGCACGGGCGGCACCTGCGAGGCGAGCACCGCGGCGACGACGAGGTCGGCCTTTCCCGGCCAGCGCCGGTAGATGGCCGACCTACCGCACCGCGCGCGCTCAGCGACCACGGCGACGGTCGTGCCGGCGTACCCGCGCTCGAGGAGCAGGTCTTGAACGGCATCCAAGATGGCGCGATCGACGTCGGGGTTGCGCGGGCGCCCCACCGGGGCGGCATCCGTGAGCCGATCCATCAGATCCCTTTCCGCTTTTCGGTACTGATGGTACCGTATTGCATTACGGAACCGCTGGTCCCGTATTTACTCGGAATAGCACCCTGGAGGAGCCATGACCACCGTTCCCGCTTCCACCACCACAACAGCCCTCCCGCGGCGCCGCGCAGCGGTGATCCTCATCGCCGCCACTGCCCTCGCCATCGCGATCAACGCCCTCGTCGCGTACATCGCGCTGACCGCCGGCGTCTCGTCGACCTTCGGCGGACTGACGGCACCGGCCTACACCTCGATGACGATCGTCGGGATGGTCGTCGGCTGGGTCGGCTGGCGCGTCATCGCCACCCGCGCCCGCAATCCGCGAAAGGCGCTGACGATCGCCGTCCCGGCGGTGCTCGTCGCGTCGTTCGTCCCCGACATCCTCCTGGCAACCCTGCAGTTCATGCCCGGAACGACGGCGACGGCCGTGGCGGCGCTCGCGGTCATGCACGTCGTCGTGGTCGCCATCGCCGTGCCCGCCTACGCCTCCGCGTCGCGCAGCCTCACTCGCCAGACGATCGCATAACGCACGCTTAAGCTCCGCCCACGCTGCTCCCAGCATCCGTCGACAGCGTGGGCTGCGTGACGACTCAGCGATCCGCCCTCGCCCTTCTCGCCCGCGGTGCCGCGCTCGGTGCCGCCCTGCTCACCGGAGCCGCCTTACTCACGGGCTGCGCCGCCGGACCCTCGTCGGCCACCTCCCCCGCCCCCGCCGTCAAAGAAAAGACGGCGGCCCCGGATGCCGGTGGCAGCGCCGACGGCGGAACCACCGCCGATCGGGGCGACACGACCACCGAGACATCCAACGAAGGCCTCATCTCGCGACTGATCGCCGAGGCCTTCCCCGACCCCACCTCCCCCACGGCGGTGTCGACCGCCACAGCCATCGTGGCCGCCGACGCCGTCGCCCACGGCAACGGCCTGAAGCCCGGCCCGACCGGCCTGCTCGACCAGTTCGCCGCCGACCACGACCGCATCAAGGGCGCGCAGGCCGCCGTCAAGCACGTCGCCGCCGATGGAGACCTGGTCGCCGTGCACTGGCAGATCGCGCACGACCCGGCCGATGAGCGCTCGGGCGAGGCGGCAGTCGATCTCTTCCGCCTCGCCGACGGCAAAGTCACCGAACGGTGGTCGTTCGACCAGCCGATCCCGACCGGAACTCCTGCCAGCGGCAACACGAACACGATGTTCAGCGACCTGTACCAGGCGCCCGACGGCACCGCCGCTCCGACCGAAGCGCAGGAAGAGAGCAACCGGCAGCTCGCCGTCGGGGCGTACAACGCCCTGTTCCGCGAGAAAGACACCAGCGTGCTCGACACGAAGTTCGACCCGGCATACCTCCAGCACAACAGCGTCGCCGCCAACGGAACGGCCGCACTGAAAGCCTTCTTCGCCAGTGGCGTGCAGTTTCTCCCGCAGCAGTCCGTGATCTCGCTCGCCGACGGCGACCTGGTGTGGACGTTCTCGCAGGCGGTCGGCGCGAAACCGACCGACCCGTATCTCGCGGCCGACATCTTCCGCGTCGACGGTGGGCTCATTCGCGAGCACTGGGATGTGGTGCCGGCGACGCCGGGGAGCTGACGGCGGGGGCGCGAGGGTGAGGGGCGGGGCGTTTCGACTCGCTGCGCTCGCTCAACGACCGGGGGACCGGAGGCCCGGGAGGGCGGGAGAGGAGCGACAATGAGCGTGTGTCTGCCTCCACTGAATGTGCCGATATCACGATCTCGACGGGGATGCTGCGGGGCACACGCTCCGACGGCATCGCCCGGTTCCTCGGCATCCGCTACGCCGAGCCTCCGGTCGGCATCCACCGCTTCGCCGCGCCGGTTCCGGCGGAACCCTGGCCGGGCGTGCGCGACGCGACGACGTTCGGGCCCACCGCGCCGCAGTCTCCCTACGGCGAAGAGCTCGGAAAGCTGCTCGTCTGCCCCGTGATCGAGGGCGATGACGTGCTGACCGTCAACGTCTGGGCCCCCACGGATGCCGGGGCACACGGCGCTCCGGTGGTGCTCTGGATCCACGGCGGCGCCCTCGAGCGCGGCGCCGCCGCCCAATCGATCTACGACGGCAGCACGTTCGCGCGCGACGGGGTCGTCTTCGTCTCCGCCAACTACCGCCTCGGCGCCGAGGGCTTCAGCGTGCTGCGCGACGCCCCGCTCAACCTCGGGCTGCTCGACGTCGCGCAGGCCCTCGCATGGGTGCACGCAGAGATCGCGGCCTTCGGCGGCGACCCGAGTCGCATCACCCTGATGGGCGAGTCTGCCGGCGGCGCACTGGTCGCCGCCCTGCTCGCCCGCCCCGACTCGCGCGCCCTCGTCTCCGGCGCGATCATCCAGTCGGGAC
>CAUPYO010000055.1:0-9285 GCA_963515565.1 uncultured Microbacterium sp. | reverse complement strand
GGCCTCCGACGGCATCGCAGGGCGCCTCGGCATCCCGGCGACCCGGGAGGCGTTCGCCGCCCGCACGCCGGACGAGCTCATCCAGACCCGCGCGGAACTGGCCGCGGGATCGTCGCCGCTCGGCGGCACGCCCGGCTACAACCTCGCCGTCGATCCCGCATCGCTGCCGGCGTCGCCGTCCGACGTGCTCGACCAGGTCGGCGTACCGCTGCTCATCGGCACCAACACCGACGAATACCGCCTCTGGCTGACCCCCGATGCGCTCGCCGAGATCAGCCCCGCCAAATCGTGGCTCGCCCGACGCGCGCTGCGCCTTCCCGAACGCGCCGCGCGGGCCGTGCGCACCGCCTTTCCCGACGCCTCACCGGGCGAAGTGCTCGGCCAACTCATCACCGAGCGGATGCTGCGTGCCCCCGCCGTCCGCGTCGCCCGCTCGCGCCGCGCACCCACGTTCGTCTACGAGTTCGCCTGGCCGAGCCCCGTCCGCGGCCTCCGCGCCGCGCACGCCCTCGAGATCGCCTTCGCGTTCGACACCGTCGACCACGACGACGCGAAGCGGCTCGCGGGACCGGATGCCCCGGCATCCCTCGCCCGCCAAATGCACGCCGCCTGGGTGTCGTTCATCACCACGGGCGGCCCCGGATGGCCCGCTTTCGGGGCGGAGCAGACGACGCGCGTGTGGGACGTGGAGCCGGCGACCGTTCCGCTGCGCCGTGCGGCGGTCGTCGACGCGCTGAGGTAGAGCTCGGCGCGGCGCGTTTGGCTCAGCCCGGGCGTTTCGACTCGCTGCGCTCGCTCAACGACCGAGGGCGCTCGCTCAGCGACCGGCGGGGGAAGGGCGGCGGGTTGGCGGGGGCGCCGGCGACCTGAACGCGCGGTATAGTGACGGAGAACGCAGCGCGAAACGTGTGGGGACGTCGCGCGATCCGGGGGGATCCAAGCGTTCTCATGGGGGAACGCAGGCACCGAGTGTCTGCAGTCACGCATTGCTGGGGGGCAATATGCGGACACAGTCGGCTATCTGTGGTGCGGCACGATGAGTGCGCTCGAAGACATCGCTTCGGGGCCGCATCTCGCGACGCTCGGGGCGCGCCTGACGTATCGGCACGCCGCCGTTGCGCCGCGGGCTTCGGAAGCGCTGGCAAGTCGCCAGCAATGGGAACGTCGGTACCGGACGCTGCTGCGCATCAGCGACAGCGCCGTCGTGCTGCTGGCATGCCTTCTGGCATCGGCGCTCTCGTTGCTGGCGACCTCGCCGCGGATCCTCGCCGAAGACCCGGGCCTGCTGGTGCGGGTTCCGCTCAGCACGGCGCTCATCTGGATGCTCGCGCTGAGCCTGTTCAACACCCGCGAGGCCGCGATCATGGGTGTCGGCGTCACCGAGTACAAGCGCGTCGCCCACGCGACCGGTCTCGCCTTCGGCGCGCTGGCCATCGCGTTCCTGCTGTTCGAGTGGCAGGGCATCCGCACGCAGCTGTACTTCGCCCTCCCCATCGGCATCCTGGCCCTGGTCTGGACCCGCTGGCTGTGGCGCCGGTGGCTGTGCCGTCAGCGCGCCGTCGGACGGTACGCCTCGCGCACCGTGATCGTCGGCGCACGCGAAGAAGTCGAGTACGCGCTGCGCACCCTCGGTCACGAAGGCCGCCTGGGCTACAAGGTCGTGGGCACGGCGATTCTCGACGAATCGCCGTCCGCTCTCGTCGTCGACGACCACATCTACCCCGTGTTCGCCGGCTCTGCGCCGCTGCGCGAGACCGCGCACTCGCTGCGCGCCGACACGATCCTCGTCGCGGGCCAGCCGTCGGGCGACCCGACGTTCGTCAAGCGACTCGCCTGGGAGCTCGAGGGCACGGCCGCCGAGGTCGTGCTCTCCAGCCGCCTCGCCGACGTCGCCGGCCCGCGGATGTCGCTGCGGCCCGTCGAAGGGATGCCGCTGATCCACGTGCGCATTCCCCGTTTCGACGGCGGCGTGTACCTGCTCAAGCGCGGCCTCGACATCGTCGTCGCATTGTTGGCGCTGATCGCCTTCGCGCCCTTCGCCGTCATCATCGCGTGCGCGATCGCGATCGATGACCCCGGCCCCGTCTTCTTCCGCCAGTCGCGCGTGGGACGCGACGGCCACGACTTCCACATGCTGAAGTTCCGGTCGATGCGCGTCGACGCCGAGAAGCACCTCGCGGCGCTGCGGGCGGCCAACGAGGGGTCCGGTCCCCTGTTCAAACTCAAGCACGACCCGCGCGTGACCCGCGTCGGCCGGGTGCTGCGGAAATACTCCCTCGACGAGGTGCCGCAGTTCTGGAACGTGCTCCGTGGCGACATGAGCGTCGTCGGGCCCCGCCCGCCGCTGCCCGACGAAGTGAGCATGTACGACACGGCCGTCTCGCGCCGCCTCTACCTCAAGCCCGGCATCACCGGCCCGTGGCAGGTCGGCGGCCGCAGCGACCTCTCGTGGGACGAGAGCGTTCGCCTCGACCTGCGATACGTCGAGAACTGGTCCGTTTTCGAGGACCTGCAGATCATGTGGCGCACCGTGAAGGTCATGGTCAGCCCCGAAGGAGCCTACTGATGGTGCTGGAAGCAACGCCGGTCGTCGCCGACCCGCAGACGACACGTCCTCGCACCCCAGCGCAGAACACGCGCACCCTCGAGATCGCCATGATCGGCACGCGGGGCGTTCCCGCCGCGTACGGAGGGTTCGAGACGGCTGTCGAAGAAGTCGGCAAGCGGCTCGTCGAACGTGGGCACGGCGTCACGGTGTACACGCGCGGCTCGGAGACCCGCGACCGCGAGTACCTGGGCATGCGCGTCGTGCACCTGCCGGCGCTGCACCAGAAGCAGTTGGAGACGCTGAGCCACACCGGCCTGTCCGCCTTGCACGCCGTCACGCGCAAGGCGCCGGATGCCGCGTTCGTCTTCAACGCGGCCAACTCGCCGTTCGTCCCGCTGCTGCGTGCCCGCGGCATCCCCGTGGCCCTGCACATGGACGGGCTCGAATGGAAGCGCTCGAAGTGGGGCGCCCGCGGGCGGGCCTACTACCGCTGGGCGGAAGAGTTCGGCGTGCGCTCCGCCGACGCCCTGATCGCCGACGCGCCCGGTATCGCGGACTACTACACCGAGGAGTTCGGTGTGCCCACCGAGCTGATCCGCTACGGCGCACCGATCCTCGGCAGCGCACCGCTCGACGGCATCGCCGAGCTGGGGCTGAGCACGAAGGGGTACCACCTGGTCGTGGCCCGCTTCGAGCCGGAGAACCACGTCCTCGAGATCATCGAGGGCTACCGCGCCAGCAACGCCACGACCCCTCTGGTCGTCGTCGGCTCGGCCCCCTACGCGGCCGAGTACACCCAGCGCATCGACGCCGCCGCCGCGGGCGACCCCCGCATTCGCCTGTTGGGCGGGGTCTTCGACCAGGACCTCCTCGACGCGCTCTACGTCCACGCGCGCACCTACGTGCACGGCCACTCCGTCGGCGGCACGAACCCGTCGCTGCTGCGCGCCATGGGTGCCGGCACGGCCGTCGTGGCCTGGGACGTCAACTTCAACCGCGAGACTCTCGCCGATCTCGGCTGGTTCTTCGAGGACGCCCGCGAGATCCAGCGGCACTTCAACGATCTGGAACAAGATCGCACGCGCGTTCCGGCCCTGTCGGCCGCGGTGCAGAAGCGCGCGATGGAGCACTTCCGTTGGGACGACGTCGCCACGGCGTACGAGAACCTCGCGGCCCGCATCGCGACGGGCGCGTCGGTGCACGCGACGGCCCGGCGCGCGCGCCGTTCGGGATCGACCGCGTGAGCATCGATATCGGGGCGGGAGAGCGCGTCAGCGAGAGCGGGCCATCAGCTCGACCAGACGCTCCGAAAGCTGGATAGCTTGGCGGACGCGACTGCGGTGCGCCGAGATGCGCAAGCCGTGCGAGTCGGGAAGATCGAGAGGGTCGGCGGGAGCACGCCGCCGCAAGCCCCTTCGGTGATCGGTGACGCTCAACGCACCACGATGAGCGTTGAGCATCTCTACGAAAGCGTCGACATCGCCGGATACCGGTGCGCTTCCACGCGCGGCAGCGATCTCGCCCAGAGCCACCGCTTCGGCAATCGTGAACAGCCGCGCCCGCGACCGAGGCGAGAGGACCGCCACGGCGGCCCGCTCCTCTCGGGTGGCGCCCAGAATGATCGCGGACGACTCGATGAGCTCGACGGTCAATCGCTGAGCACGATGCGCTGTGGCCGCCCGCCGCGACCGCTCGTCGACCCCGACAGCATCCGCGCTCACAGGGCAGATCCGGGCTCCAGGCTCCGCCCGTCGACCCGCGCTGGCCGCATCAACCTCCAACAGCGCGTCTGCGGCCGCTGTTGCGAATCCGATGGCCATGGCAGGGGAACGGCAGACGTTCGCGCTGCAAACCATCAGAACTCGCGTCACGGATTTGTCTCCGTCCTCGACTCGACACGCCCACCGTGTCGGTCTTCCGCGGCAGCGGGTGTGCGCGCCGCGGTCCGAAACAGCTATCCTAATATCTTGCGCGCTTGGGGGGCCTTGCGCGCGAGCCGGCAGTGGGGTCACGCAGGCGCGTTCGCTCGGGTGGTGAGACGCCGACGCGTGTGGCGCTTTTGCGGACACTCCGGCGTATTGGGGGCAGAGTGAACGTGGGGACTCAGGAGCGGACGCGGCGCGAGCTGCGCAACGGGAGCGATCATATGGATGATCGCGACGCCGCCGGACGCGGCAGCAAGAAGGGCATCGCCCAGATCCGCGACCTCGGTAGCCGACGCGGCACCATCTTGTCACTGCTCTCGAGCGCGGGAGCTCGCTTTCTCGTCCTGCCGGTGAGCGCCATCCTCGGCATCGTGGTGACGCGCCTCATCATCGATCACTTCGGCATCGACACCTACGCCCAGTACATCCTGTTGGTCGGCATCGCCGGGCTCATCCCGTTCAGCGACCTGGGACTGACTGCGGCGATCATGAACGCGGTTGCCGGGGCGGAAGATCCGCGACGCGACAACAACCTGCACCTGGTCCTCGTGTCCTGCCTGCGTCTGCTCGCCGGTTGCTGCGTAGTGGTCGTCAGCGTCGCGCTCATCCTCTACGCCACGGGGCTGTGGCCCACGCTTCTCGGCTCGGCTCTCACTCCGGAAACTGGCGCACTCGCCGCGACGCTCTGCCTCGCGGTGTTCGGCTTCAACCTGCTGATCGCCTTCGGGCAGCGTATCCTCGCGGCACTCGGCATGAACGTGGTGGTCGTGTTGCTGAGCGCGCTGCAGACTCCGGTCGTGCTGCTCGCGCTGTGGATCATGATCCAGTTCGGCACCGGGGGCGGCTACATCGCCGTCGCCTCGTACCTCGCGACCGCACTGATCAGTGGACTCGCGATCCTCATCGCCGCCCGCATGATCAATCCGATGCTCGGCACCGCCCTCCGCGGCGCGGTCGACCGCAAGGTGAAAGGCGCGCGCGTCTTCCACACCGCGTGGCCGATGCTCATCCAGATGATCGCTCTGCCGATCGCGATGTCGTCCGACCGGCTCGTGCTGAGCCTCGTCGGCACCGTGTCCGACCTGACCCAGTACAGCCTCGCGAACCAGATTTTCTCGCCCGTGCTCGCCGTCGTGACCACCGCGGGCTTCGCCCTGTGGCCCGTTTTCGCAAAGGCCCGCTCCGCCGGTACGAAGGCGCCGGTATCGCCCGGCAAGATGTCACTGATGTTCGCAGCCGCTGCTGCAGCCGCGGCGCTGATCCTCGCCGCGGCGTCGGGTTGGCTCTCCGATATCGCGTCGGGCGGAAAGATCCAACTCGACGCGCCGCTGCTCTGGGCCTTCGGAATCTTCATCGTCATCCAGTCGGCGAAGTACCCGTACGGCATGTACCTGACAGATGCCTCGGGCCTGCGATTCCAGGCCTTCTTCATCCTCGGGATGCTCCCCGTGAACCTCGGACTCACCCTCTCCCTCATCCCGATTCTGGGTGCCGTCGCGCCTGTGCTGGGATCGATCGTGGGCGTCGTCTTCTTCCAGTTGATTCCCAACTGGGTTCTCGTCCGGAGGCGACTCGGCGCGCTGGAAAGCGCTGTCGCCGAGCAACCCGACGATGCGACGCAGGCGGCGGGAGCATGAGCGCGGCGAACGGGCGCACCATCCTCGCGGTACACCCCGGGGCTGAGCTCTTCGGCTCGGACCGCATGTTCCTGGAGAGCGTCGTCGGGCTCGCCGAAGGGAACCGGATCGTCGTCGCCCTGCCGGAGGAAGGCCCGCTGGCGGACCGCATCCGTGACGTGGGTGTCACCGTCATCACGGTCCCCATGCTGGTTCTCCGGAAGGCGTTGTTGCGCCCACGTGGCTGGTTCACCCTCGTTCGCGATGCACTCCGCAACGTCCGCACTGTGCGGCGCATGATCTCCGAGCACACTCCGGCCGCGGTGTATGTGAGCACCTTGACGTTGCCGCTCTGGGCACCGCTCGCGCACCTTCACCGCGTGCCTACCGCAACTCACGTACATGAGGCCGAGTCCACTGCCAGCACGGTGGTCCGGCGCGTGTTATATGCGCCGTTGCTCACGACAGACCGCATCATCGTCAACAGCAGTTTCAGCCGGCGCACGCTGCTTCAGTCCTACTCTGCGCTGGAAACCCGCACCGAGGTAGTCCTCAACGGTGTACCCGGCCCGCTCGCGCCCACCGCACTAGGCACGAAGGTTCCGGATCCGCTCCGCCTCCTGTTCGTCGGCCGCCTCTCACCACGCAAAGGACCGCAGGTAGCCATCGCCGCACTCGCGCTGCTGACCGACTCCGGCACGAACGCAACACTCGACATCTTGGGCACCGCCTTCACCGGGTATGAATGGTTCGAGCGCGAACTGCACGCTCGAATCGAGGGTCTGGGTCTGGCTGACCGTGTTCGATTTCTCGGATTCGAGAGCGACGTGTGGCCGCGAATAGGCGCCGCGGACGTTCTCCTGGTGCCGTCCGTTGTCGACGAGCCCTTCGGCAACACTGCCGTTGAGGGGGTGCTCGCTCAGCGCCCCGTCATCGCGAGCGACACGAGCGGGCTACGCGAAGCGGCAGGGGGCTACGAGTCGACCCTCCTGGTCAAGCCCGACGACCCGCGCGCCCTCGCAGACGCAGTCGCCAGCTTCTATGAGCAGTGGCCCGCGATCGTGGCCGCCACTCGGCGAAGCGCGGCAGCGGCCCGCAGCCGACACGACACCGAGCGGTATCGCTCCAGCGTCGCCGGCGTTATGTCCGCGCTACGCTCGGATACCGACCGGGCGAAGGGACGGACGCAGTGACGCTCCACGACTATTTCTCCGCACTGCGAAAGCGGTGGGCACTGCTCCTCATCCTGACAATCGTCGGCGCTGGCGTGGGCTATGGGTACGGGACGCTTCAAACGGATACCTTTCGCGCCCAAGCATCCGTGGTGATCGTGCCGGCCCGAGGAGACACCACCAGCGAACTGGTACAGGGATCGAACTACGTTCAGGGACTCGTTGCGACGTACACAGTGGTCGCCACTTCGCCAATCGTGCTGGATCGCGTCATCGCGTCTCTCGGACTCGACACCACTTCGCGCGATCTTGCGCGAATCGTCAGCGTCAGCTCCCCTCTCGACACGACGGTGCTGCAGATAGCTGTAACCGGCGCCGATCCACGGAAGATCACGCTTATCGCAAACGCTGTCGCGACCGAACTCGCGGCAGCAGTCGAGAATCTGGCACCGCAGACAACGTCGTCAGCGCCGGCGGTGCGCGTCGAACCGATCAGTCCTGCCAGCGAACCCAACGCCCCCATCGCACCCAACACGCGGCTCCTCGCTCTGATGGGGGCACTGATCGGACTCCTCCTCGCGGCGGTCACCGCTGTCCTGCGTCAGATGTTGACGACGCGCATCGTCTCTCGCGCCGACGTGGGAGAAGTCACCGATATCGCGGTCCTCGGTCAGATCCCCGCCAACACCACCGGTTCGCCACTGCCCATCGCTGTCCGTGACACGAACTCGGGCTCTCTTGCGGAGGCGATACGGGCGGTCGCGGCATCGTTGCGCTTTGCGAACGTGGACGGTGCAGCAAAAGTCGTCCTCGTCACGTCGCCGGAAGCCGGGGATGGCAAGTCATCGGTCGCCCTCGCACTCGCCATGATCGCGGCAGAGCAGGACCAGCGCGTTCTGCTGATCGACGCCGACTTGCGCCGGGGGACAGTCGCCGAACTCACGGGATTAGAAAGTGCGGTGGGGCTGACGACAGTGCTCCTGGGAGACGTCACGGTCGCGGACGCCACAGAAGTGTGGGGCAGCTCCGGACTTCGCGTTCTGACGAACGGTGCGACACCACCGAACCCGGGACAACTCCTGGCATCGGGCCACCTCAGGCAACTTCTCGCCGAGGTGCGAGAAGAGTTCGATCTCATCGTCGTGGACAGTCCGCCCGTGCTCGCGGTGAGCGACGCGCTCTGGCTGGCACCCGCCGTTGAAGGCATCATCGTCGTCGCGAGGTCACGGCGCACGAAACGCGAAGCCCTGGGCCGGACTCTCGCCGAACTCGAGGCGACCCGCACTCGGACTATGGGCATCGTTCTGAACGACGTGAAACGGATCGCCTCGAGCCCCTACTACGAGCGGGCCGATGTTCGTCCCGCTCCTCGGTCACCATGGTTCTCGCGCACACGTCGTCGAGGCTGAGGACGTCGTCGCTCTGGCGAACGCCCTTCACCATGGAGGCGCTGATCGCCTTCGCCATCGCCATACTGTCGGCGCAGCGATTCCGACTGCCGTTGGACATCCCGCTCGGCGCAGCTATCTGCACCCTGCTGCTGCCAGTGAGCCTCGGTGCGCTGCGCCAGTATCGATTCGCGCCAGCCATCCTTACCGTCGCCGTCTTGGCGATCACGAACGGTATTGTGCTCACCGAATTCGCGCGAGGGTGGAACGCCACCAGCGCGCGGATGACCACCGCGAACTCGATCCTCCTTCTCGGCGTCGTCGTCACCGCGATCGCACTGCTCTGGATCCGCTCCGTCATCGGAACACAGATGATGACTCTCGGGTTCGGAGTGGGGGTGCTGCTGTCAGTGGCCTCGAAGGGAGTCAACTGGGACAACCCGTGGAAGTTCACCTTCGCGGTGCCGTGCATCCTGATCGCTCTCGCCCTGCCCCGCGTCTGGGGACATCGACGGGCCCAGGTCGCGGTCCTCGCCATGCTCGCGGCAGCGTCTGCGCTGCAGGATTCCCGTTCTCTCACCGGGATGTTGGTCGTCGTGATGGCACTTCTCATCACGCAGGGTGTGCCGGGAACGT
>CAUPYO010000054.1:0-9294 GCA_963515565.1 uncultured Microbacterium sp. | reverse complement strand
GGTCAGCTGGATCTGCGGCAGGGCGACGACCGGGAACGGGATGAACATCGCGGCCAGCAGGTAGAAGAACGAATAGCGGAACAGCCGGCGGTCCCAGTTGCGGACGATCGCATACGACGCGAAGGCGGCCAGCAGGATCGTCGCGATGACGGTGCCGGCCGTGACCAGCAGCGAGATGCCGGCACCGACCGGGAACTTCGTGAGGTTCCACGCCTCGACGAAGCCGTCGAGGCTGAACGGCGCCGGGAGCGAGAACGCGTTGCCGTCGACGGCCTGAGCGGTGGTCTTCAGTGACATCGAGATCGTGACGTAGAGCGGCAGCAGCACGGTGACGGCGCAGAGGATCAGGATGATCGTCGTCGACCAGCTGACGCGCTCGCCGCGGGTGCGCGTGCTCTTTCGGGGTGTGGCGGCCGAGGCGAAGGCCGCGGCATCCTCGGCGACGAGGGCGGGTTGGGTGGACATCAGAAGGCGTTCCTTCCGCGAGTCAGCGAGAGCTGGAGCAGGGAGATGAGAATGGCGACGATGAAAAAGATGGTCGCGTTGGCCATCTGGTAGGCGTAGTCGCCGCCGTTGAAGCCCGCGATGATCGTCATCGCGACGCTGCGGGTGGCCGTTCCGGGGCCGCCGTTGGTGAGGCCCACGATGATGTCGTAGGCGTTCAAGAAGCCCTTGAAGCCGAGGATGATGTTGATCACGACGTACCCCGCGACCAGGGGCAGGGTGATCCGCACGAGCTGCTGGCCCTTGGAGGCGCCGTCGAGCGCCGCGGCCTCATACACGTCACCCGGCACGGCGAGCAGCCCCGCGATGTAGATGAGCAGTGTGCCGGGGATGGCCTGCCAGGCCGTCACGATCACGATCGCGACCCACGCCAGGTCGGGGTTGGCGAGCAGGCTCGTCGACAATGCCGGGATGCCGAGGGACTCGCCGAGGGAGGGAAGCGAGTTCGAGAAGAGGAAGTTGAAGACGTAGGCGATGATGATGCCCGAGATGACCATCGGGATCACGAAGACCGTCCGCAGTGCCGTCTTCATCCGGATGCGGGCGGTGAGGCCCACCGCGAGAAGGAACGCCACCACGTTGACGACGAGCACGGTCGCGATGGAGAACCCGATCGTGAAGAGATAGCTCTGCAGGATCGCCGGGTCGCTGAACATGGCGATGTAGTTGGTGAGTCCGGTGAAGTGCCACTCGCCGATGCCGATCGAGTCGGTGAAGCTGAAGAAGATGCCGACGACGCCGGGCAGGGTGATCGCCAGCGTGAACAGCACGAGGCTCGGCAGCAGGAACAGGTAGTAGATCGGCTCGACACGGCGGTGGCTGCGCCGCGCCGTACGGTCACCGGCGGTGACGATCGTGGACGTGGTCATTGCCCGGACTCCTCTGTCTCGGTCGTGGGTGCGGGTGCGCGGAAGGCGAGGCGCGCCCAGTCGGCATCCATCGTGCGAAGGGTGCTGTCGACGCTCGCGCCGAGCACGACGGCCTGCGCGTAGTTGAAGACGGGGATGGTCTTCGGAACGAGCACCGACGGCCCCTGGTAGACCTTGCCCGCCGTGTAGAAGGGGATCATGCCGGCGATGCGCGGGTCGTCAGGCGCCGGCGCATCCTTCGTGGGCGTGAAGCCGAGCTGCGACGTGTTGTACGCCTGGATGGTCTCGGGCCGGTAGAGGTATTCCAGGAAGTCGCGCGCGGCATCTTGGTGTCGCGAGCCTTCGGGGATCATCGCGGCGAGATCCATGTTGACGCGAACGCGCCGGTCGGACGGATCGTCGGTCATCGGCAGCGGGAACGTGCCGAGGTTCATGTCGGGCGAGGTCTTCGCGATCTCGCTGAACGCCCACGGCCCCTGCAGGTACATCGCCGCCTCGCCCTTCGCGAAGGCGAGGTTGCCGTCCCCGTAGCCGCGGCTCGGGGCATCGGTGTTGGCGAACTGCGACGTGAGCTGGGTCATCTTCTCCAGCGGTGACGAGAAGTCCTTCTCGAACGAGGTCGCCGAATCGGGTCCGACGTCGGCGCCCTCTCCCGCGAGCCTGTTGAAGAAGTCGACGACGTCGACGGCACCGCCCACCGAGTAGTCGTACCAGCCCTGGCCGACCGTCCAGTCGTCCTTGAAGGTCGCGTAGAACGGGGTGATCCCGGCCGCCTTCAGCTTCGCGCAGGCGGCGAGCAGCTCGTCCCACGTGGTGGGGACGGCGACTCCGGCCTGGGCGAAGAGGTCTTTGTTGTAGATGACCGATGCCGCCATCACCGAGTACGGCAACGCGCTGATACGACCGGGGCACGAGCCGTACTGATCCATGAGGCCACGGAGGTCGTCGCGTGTGGTCGAGGCGGCGGTGGTGCCGGTCAGGTCGCTCAGCGCGCAGCGCTGGACGAAGCGGGCGGTCTCGTAGTTGTAGTTGGCGAGCATGACGTCGGGCGGGTTACCACGTACGAAGCTGGCCGAGACGACATCGACGCCGGAGGTGTCCATCTCGACGCGCACGCGGTCCTGCGACGCGTTGTACGCGTCGACGACGCCGTTCATGAAGTCGAGCGCTTCGCGCTTGCTGAAGGTGAATCGGATCGTTTCGCGCCCGTCGGAGGCGCACCCGGCGAGGAGTGTGCCGGCGAGGGCGAGGGCTGCGCAGGCGGCGATCGCTCTGCGCACGCGGGAGGGTCGTAGAGACAACACTGTCCTTTCGGTCCGGCGAGATCCTCGCCATCCGAGATTCGCCACCCATTAGATTTAGTGGTCGAATCAACTTGTGGGCAATACTCTGACAGAACACCCACGGAGAGGTCAAGAGTGAGTCAGACGGTCGTCGACGTCGGCACCGGACGCGCCAGCGTCGACGGTGTGCTGCACTTCGCCTGGGATGCCGGCATCTTCACCGCCACCGATGCCATGCACGCCTCCTCCCTCACTCGATCGACCGCGATCGAAGCGATCGACACTCTCATCGCCGCCGGTGCCCTGCGAGAACTGCCCAATGCACGCGTTGCCGGTGAGTACCGCACCGGCAGACCCGCCCGCCGGTTCCAGTTGCGGACGGATGCCGGAGTGGTGGTCGCCCTCGACGCCGGCGATACACACCTCACCGCGGCCATCGCAGACCTGGCGGGAACGACGCTCGTGCGGCGTCAGATCGCCCTGTCGCCGTCGCAGACCGTCGACGAGCGCCGTGCCGCGATCGTCGACCATGTCGCGTCGACTCTCGCCGAGGCGGACATCCCGCGGGAGCGCGTGCTGGCGCTCTGCGCCGGGGTGGCCGCGCCGGTGACGCTGCGGGGCGCGTCACCCCCGCATCCGGAGGGCTTCTGGGAGCGCACCAACCCGGGCCTCGTCGATGCGCTCAGCACATGGGCCGATGTCGTCGAAGTGAAAAACGACGCCCAGTTGGCGGCTGCTGCCGAGGGTTCGGAGGGGGGCGCCGTCGGATGCCGCGACTACGTCGCCCTGCTCGCGGGTGAGCGCCTGGGCGCGGGAGTCGTGATCGACGGGCACCTGCTGCACGGCGCTCACGGCGGTGTGGGCGAGATGTTCGCGTTCGACTTCATCCGCGACGTCGACTCCGCCTTCGGCCTCGGCCCGTCGCTCGAACGGCACGCGCGGGAGCTCATCGCCGCCGCGGGCCCGGATGCCGAGGCGCGGTCGGGTCTCGGCGCCCTCGAGTCGAGCGCGGTGCACGGCCGCGACGTGCTGGAGCTCGCCGCCGCCGGTGATCCACTCGCCGGCGAGGTGACAGACGCCGTAGGGCACGTTCTCGCGCGCATCGTGGGCGTGCTGGGCAACATGTTCGACCCGGAGCGGGTCATCGTCTGCGGCGCCATCGCCGACGGCATCCAACCCGTCCTCGATGCCGCACAGAAGAGCCTTGCCGCGCAGATACATCTGCCCGCGCCCGCACTGCTGCGCTCGACGTTGGGCGGCGACGTGGTGATCCGCGGCGCGCTCGCCCGCGCACGAGAGTCGGCGCGAACGGTCGCGCTCCCCCGTCGCGTGGCCCTGGCCCAGAGCGGCTCGTGACGTGACCGAGATCGGGGCGATCGCAGCGGGAAATCGCGCGAAGGCCGTGCTCTGGCTGATCCTGCAGGCCGGCGTCTCGCTGGTGTCGCACCATTTACTGGTCGTGAGCATGCTCAGCGTCGCCGGCTGCGGCGACAGATGCGACTACGGCACCCTCAACCTCACCCTGCAGTCGGCGCCCTTTGTGGACGTCGGCGCTTTTGTGATCAGCACGGCGTCGCTCATCCTGCTCTGGCGACGGCCGCTCTGGCAGGTGCCGGCGATCGCAACGGGCGCGGTCGTCCTGTGGACCGCGGCGGCGATGGTACTGATCCACATCGCCACCCATCCCTGATCACTGCGCAGACGCGGCCGATTCCTCTTCTTCGAGCAGCATCCCCACCGATGTTGCGCACGCATCGCCCCGCCACGCTTCGATGCCTTCCCGCGCGGCGAAGATCGCGATGACCAGGGCGGCGACGGCATCCGCCCACCACCAGCCGAAGAGGCTGTTGGCGACGAGGCCGAGCAGCACCGCGGCCGACAGGTAGGCGCAGATGAGCGTCTGTCGCGAGTCGGCGACGACCGATGCCGACCCGAGTTCGCGGCCGGCGCGGCGCTCGGCGAGCGAGAGCAGCGGCATGATCGCCACGCTGAGCGCCGTCACCACGATGCCGAGCGGCGAGTGCGCCGGTGCAGCACCGTCGACGAGCGCTGCGACCGACGTCACGGCGACGTAGGCGGCGAGCGCGAAGAAGGCGACGGCGATGACGCGCAGGGTCGGCTGCTCCCACCGTTCGGGATCGCGGCGCGTGAACTGCCATGCGACCGCGGCGGCCGACAGCACCTCCACGGCCGAGTCGAGCCCGAATCCGACCAGGGCGGCGGACGATGCCGCCGATCCGGCGACGATCGCGATGAGCGCTTCGACGAGGTTGTAGGCGATCGTCACGGCGACGATCAGGCGGATGCGGCGGTGGAGCACCGTTCGCCACTCGACGGTCAGCGGTGCCGGCCCGCTCACGCGCAGGTGCAGGTGTCGCCTGCGCAGCAGCCGGGTTCGACGTAGAGCACCACACGCATGAGCTCGTCGAGCGCGGGGGCCAGGTGGGAGTCGGCCAACCGGTACCAGGTGCGCCGCCCCTCGGGCACCGACACGACGAGGCCGCATCCCCGCAGGCAGGCCAGCTGGTTCGACATGACCTGGCGCGAGACGCCGAGCGCGTCCGCGAGGTCGGATGGATAGCCCGGCGCTTCGCGCAGCGCCAACAGGATGCCGACGCGCGTCGTGTCCGACAGCGCGTGCCCGAGACGGGCAAGGGCGGCGGAGTGCGTGGCCGTTGCGGTCAACGTGACAGAGGGCATACGGCAGATAGTACATGATTTGCTGTACTATCTGCCATCGCCTGGGAGAGGTCATACATCGGTGGCGCATAATGTCGGGCGTGCACCTGAGCATTCCGAGCCCCGACCTGAGCTGGTCCAGCTTCCACCTCGGCCCGCTGACGATTCACGTCTACGCGCTGTGCATCATCGCCGGCATCATCGCGGCGGTCGTCATCACCGAGCGGCGGCTGCGGGCACGCGGCGTACCTGCGGGCACCGTGCTCGATGTCGCGCTGTGGACCGTGCCCCTCGGCATCGTCGCGGCGCGGATCTACCACGTGCTCACCCACATGGGCGACTACTTCGCACCCGGCGACAACCTGTGGGCAGTCGTCGCGATCTGGGACGGCGGCAACGCGATCTACGGCGCCATGATCGGTGGCTCGGTGGGAATCTACATCGCCACCCGGCGCGCCGGCATCCGCTTCTTCGCCTTTGCCGACGCGCTCGCACCCGCGCTCCTCGTCGCCCAGGCGATCGGTCGGCTCGGCAACTACTTCAACCAGGAACTGTTCGGGCTGCCGACCACCCTGCCGTGGGGCCTGGAGATCTCGACGAACGCCCCGATGTTCCCGCACGGCACCGCCCCCGGCACGCTCTTCCACCCGCTGTTCCTGTACGAGATGATCTGGAACCTCGTCGGGGCGGTGCTCATCATCGTGCTCGAGCGCACCGTTCGCCTCGGCTGGGGTCGCAGCATCGCCGCATATTTCGTCTGGTACGGCCTCGGCCGCAGCTGGCTCGAAGCCATCCGCATCGACCCGACGAGCGATGCCCCCTTCGGCATCCCAGCGAACATCTGGGCGTCGTTCGCGGTGGTGCTGCTGGGCATCGCGATCTTCGTCGTACAGACCATGCGCCACCGCGGCGAGCCCGACGCGTCGCCGTTCGACGCTGCCGAGCAGAAGCGACGGGATGCCGCCGAGCGTGAGGCTACCCACGAGAGTGCCCCGCAGCCGTCGTGACGAAGGCCGCGTGAGGGACGAGGTGAAACGGAGCCGGTAGCCGAGCGGTCAGCCCGGCGATCCGCCGCCGAACGCCGCGGCGCCCGGGCCGTGGAGGAGACCGGTCGCGGGATCGACCCAGTTGCCGGATCCGGTCATGCGGTGCCAGCGCTTGTGGAACGCGAGATCGGTGTCGTCCGCATCGACGACCGCAGCTCCGCAGAGTTCGCAGATGCGGAGGAGGACGATCTCGCCCTCTGCGGTCGTCAGAGACACTGCGCCCGCCGGGAATGCGACACCCATGGTGTTCCCCTCACTCCGCGGGCCTTCGCCGCGGTTCGGATTCGAGATGCCCTCACCCTACGCGGCTGCGATCCCGCCTCTGTCGAGTGCGTCGTGTGGCCGCGGCGACGACAACGACGGACGATCGCGCGTCGCGCGTCGCGCTGGGCCGATCCGAAAAAAGAGCCGCGCCTCGGAAGGAATCCCGGGGCGCGGCTCGTGTCGTCTCTTCAGCGCGGAGGCATCACGCCTTGCGTCGACGCCCAACGAGGGCCGGCACTCCGACGGCGGCGACGCCCAGAACGAGCAGACCGAATCCCAGCAGGATGGTCATCACGGGCACCGTGCCGCCCGTTGCGGGCAGTGATGCCGGCGCGCCCGGCACGTCTGCGCTGGCTGCCGTCACGGTTCTCGCCGACGACGTTCCCGTCGACGTCGTTCCCGTCGTGTTCAGCTGTGCTGAGGTCGTCACCGAGGTGACCGAGGGGTCCGTCACCGGGTGGACGGTGCAGTTCATCGCTCCCACGGCGCATGTCACCGGGGGCGTCGTGCCTGTGGCGAAGACGTAATTGCTCATCGACAGGTTGCCCCGGTCGGGGTCGTTCACCGTAACACGGTACGAGACCGTCACCGTCCCGCCCACTGGGACCGTCCCTGTCAGGCGGAAGGAGCCGGACGCCGCCGTGCTCACCGTCACGCCGGCTCCCGAGGTGACGACGGGCGCCGATGTCAGAGTGGCATCGTCGAGGACATCGGCGAGGTTGTCGGTCTCATCGACGTTTGCCGGCGCCGTGCCGTCGACGTTGCTGAGAGTGACGGTGTAAGTGACCGTCTGCCCAGGGCTCAGCACGGTTCCCGAGGCCGGGTTGGCCGTCTTGCCGACTGTCAGCTGCGCGCACAGCCCGCTGTCCTGCTGCGACGTGGCCCCCCAGAAGCTGGGGACGTTCGCGGCGGTGGTGCTGTAGCCCACCGCCGTCGTGGACTGCTGGGTGGGAATCGCGTCGAGCTGGAGAATGCGACCGTCCGAGGTCGCGAGGTAGACATTGCCTCCGCTCTGGGCCGCACCCCACACGCTGGGGACGGTTCCGACGTCGATCGCCGTTGCGCCACGGAAGCGGAACAGCGTCGAGTCGTTCGTACCCCCGCCGGAGGCGAGCGCGAGCACATCGCCACCGGGCAGGCTGAGGAAGTCGCCCGCCGAGACGTAGGTGGCGGGGAAGGATGCGACGTAAACCGTGGCGGATCCGCTGGCGGGGTCGACCTCGTACACCGTGTTGGTCGTGTTCGACCCGACGAGGAGCTTGCCGTCCGGCAGAGCGCTGAGCGCGTTCAGGTCGTTTCCACCGTCGGTCACCCCGGTCAGCGGCGTTGCCGCTGACTCCGCTCCGGTCTGCGTGTCGATGGTGTAAATCGTCGGCGAGCCGAAGTCGACGCCGTACAGCGTCTGCCCGTCGCTCGAGAAGCCGATGTCGCCGTATCCGCGGGCGAGCGGAACGGAGCTGACGAGCGTTCCCGTCGAGCTGTAGTTGTAGAGCGCCGGTGTGACATCACCGGTGTTGAACCAGATGTTGCCCGGCGGGCACGTCAGCGGCGCTGCTTGCGCGGCTGCGCCCGTCCCCGTCACGAGCAGCGCGCCGACCACCGTCGAGAGGGCTACCAGCGCCACCGCGCGCGCGTTCACCGCCGCGCGGCGCGTGACAGGACTCGCGGCCCGCGTGCTTTTCGAATCGGCCATGCCGTCCCTCTTTCTGTGTCCGTCGACTATCGCCGAACTGCTGTTCTTCGCGGGCTGTCCGTGAAGCCCGGAAGGCCGCAGGCCGGATGCCGCGACACGGCCCCGGTCCAGTCACCGAGAATCCTCGACAGCGCGATCACGACGCGCGACAGCGCGCCACCCATGGCGCCACAGCACGCATCGAGCACGACAGCCCCATGCGTCATTCCCCGAGTTCTTGCGCTACCCCACGTACCGCAAGCGTGCAACCGCTACCCAAAACATCATACTAATGCATGAATCGCGCCGCCGAGACGAGACGTCACGCTCGCGGGGTCTTGATCAGCGCGCCCGCGACGAGGAAGACCACCGCGCCCACCGGCTGCATGAGCGACCACACGACGCCGTCGAAGCCGAACGGGAAGACCGGGTTCCACGCCACGGCGATCGCGGCGAACACCGGCAGCCACACCCACTGCCGCGCCTGCACCGCGAACCATCCGACGATCAGCGCGAAGATCGCCGTCACGAACAGGACGACCTCGCCCCACCCTCCAACGATCAGGACGGGAGCGAGAAACAGCACGGCGGCCGCAAGGAGAGCCGGCGCCAGCGCGTTGCGCTGCGAGGTGGGCTGGTTCTTCTTGTCGCTCACGAGGTCCTCCGCGGATCGATCATGGTCATGCCCGCCGGCGTCGACCGGTCGAGCTGAGGCAGTTCCGCGGCGGCCTCATCGAGTGAGATGGTCCGCTCGATGAGATCCTGAGGGCGCAAGCGGCCAGCGGCGATCAGCTCCAGCATTGCCGGGTAGTCTGCGGCGGCCATGCCGTGGCTGCCGAGCAGGTCGAGCTCCCAGGCGATGACGCGCGCCATCGGCATCCCCGACAATCCGGTGGCCGACGGCAGCAGCCCGACCTGAACGTGGCGGCCGCGGCGGCGCAGGCTCAGCACGGCGTCGGCGGAGGTCTGCTCGGCGC
>CAUPYO010000053.1:0-9525 GCA_963515565.1 uncultured Microbacterium sp. | reverse complement strand
GCCGCACGCCCACCGTCGGCCGACGTCGCCGACGGCCACGGCTCAGGCTCCCGGAGCGCGGGCGCGAAGCGGTGGAGCGAACGGTCACCGCGGCATCCTGTCACGCTCGGCTGTTCGCGAGCCGAGCGCAGGCTGACACCGCGGCGGTTCACCCCGGCGTCAGCCCAGCATCAGCCCAGCGGCTCGGCGGCTTCGCGTGCGCGCCGGCCGGCCGCGCGAACGGCGCCGATCGAGGCGACGATGACGAGCACGATGCCGACGATCTCGAGCCACACGAGATGCTGGCCGAGCAGCGCCCACCCGGCGAGGGCCGCAACCGCCGGGGCGAGGCTCATCAGAATGGCGAAGGCGGCGGCGGGCAGCCGCCGCAGCGCGATCAGCTCGAAGGCGTAGGGCAGCGTCGACGACAGGAGCGCGACCGCCGCGCCCAGCCCGAGGATTTCCGGACGCAGAAGGGATGCCCCGGCCGACGGGATGCCGAAGGGCACCGAGAGCAGCGCGCCGACCGACATCGCGATGGCGAGCCCATCGAGTCGGGGGAAGGTGGCGCCGACTCGGGCCGACGCGAGGATGTAGAACGCCCAGCTGGCCGCTGCGCCCAGGGCGAAGAGCACTCCCCTCGTCGTGAGGCGGTCCCAACCGCCGCCGGCGAGCGCGGCGACGCCGAGCAGGGCGAGGCCCGCCCACACCCACGCCGACCGACGGCGACTGGCGATGATCGACAGCGTGAGCGGGCCGAGCACCTGCAGGGTCACGGTGACGCCGAGCGGCAGCTGCTCCAAGGCCAGGTAGAACAGCCCGTTCATCGTGGCGAGCACGACACCGAAGAAGATGACGTCGCGCCAGGCAGATCGACGGTGTCCCCGCAGGTTCGGTCGGGCGATGACCAGCAGGATCAGCGCCGAGAACACGAGCCGCAGCATGACCATGCCGAGCGCCCCGACATCCGCGAACAGCGACACCGCAATCGCCGCGCCGCCTTCTTGGCACGCCAGCCCCGCCACGACGAGGGCGACGGCCGTGGGGGCCGCCGATGTGCGTGGCGGCCGAGCGTTCGTCACCACGCCTGCAGGGTCACGGGATGGGGCACACCGCGGCCGCGGCGACCTGTGCCGCCATGTCTTCGGCGGTCCACGGCAGACCCGCCTGCGGCGCCGTGCGTCCCGAGGCAGCGGGCGCCTTGGAGGCGATGGCGGCCAGCTCCCAGGCGAGGTTGCGCACCAGATCGGCGGACGCTCGCGAATCGTTGATCGTGACGACCACGCTCATGCCGGTGTTGCGGTCGGCGAAAGCCGCCGTGAGCGCGCCGGGCACCGACCCGTACTGGCCGACGAGGCTGCCGGCCTGGTAGGCGCCGCCGCGCGCGGTGAACCAGGAGGGTCCGTTGGCGACGGCCGGCAGAGGGTTCTCGAATCGACCGGGGGCGTCGTACGAGCGCAGTCCCATTGCGAGGCCCTGCGTGTACTGGGCGAGGTCGGTGAGGTCGCTGATCACTCCGGATGCCGTGAAACCCGCAGTCGGCGACAGGTCGATGATCGCGGTGGGCGCCGCGCATGCGGTCGTGCCGTCGGCCGCCGGTCCCGTCCACAGACCCTGCAGTTCGGCCGTCCCGGTGTTCGGCAACGAGCTGGCACGCATGCCGGTGGGACCGAACACGTACTTCTGGTACAACTCGTCGGCGCTCTTGTCGCTCGCGCGCTCGAGGGCGAGACCGAGCAGAACGTACCCCGTGTCCGAATCGGCGAAAACGGTGCCCGGCTGCGTGGCGACTCCGCGCGACAATCCGTAGCCCAGCAGTTCGCGCGGGTTCCACTGACGTTCCGGGGTCGCCCGCGTGCGCACGTCGATCTGCGGCGCGTAGGGCGCGAGACCCGCGGTCGAGTCGCAGAGCTGGCCGAGCGTGAGGTTCTCCTGATCACCGATACCGGTGACGTACTTGCCGGCGGTGTCATCGAGCGAGACCACGCCGTCGTGGACCAGCCCGTACAGCACATCACAGGTCATCGACCGGGTGACGGCCCCCGCATGGAAGGTCATATCGCTGCCCACGGTGGCACCGCCGGGCGCGACCGTGCCGATGCCCGCGTTCCACACACCCGACCAGGGGACGCGCACGCCGACGATGGCGCCGGAGGCCCCGGCCGCGGCGACGGCCTTCTCGACGGCGGTCTGCAGTTGGCCCTGGATGTCGGACGCGATGGCACCGTCGACCTGGTCGGGCAAAGCGAGGTGCACCGTGTCATCCGATGAACAGGCGGCGAGTGAGATCGCCAACGCGACCGCGCCTGCCAATGCCGCGACGCGTCGCGATCGACGAAGACCCCGCATCCTCACCCCCTGATCAGTCCTTTCAGCGTAGGACACGAACTCTCCCCCACCCGACGCCGTGACATACCTGTCACTATTGTCCCCCGCCATTGCGACGGCTCACGCTCCTGGGCGGCGCGTAACCGCGCTCTAAGGTGGGTGCCATGGCGCACACCTTCGACGACGACGCGCTGGCTGGCGTGCTCGGCCACATGAACGACGACCACTCGGACGACAACCTGCTCATCGCGCGCGCGTTCTCGCCACTGGCCGACGTCGTGGCCTCGCAGATGGTGACCTTCGACGGCACTGGGGGTCAGTGGCAGGTCAGCCTCGCCGACGGGTCGGACGACGTCATCCGCATCCCGTGGCCCGGCGGCGAGATCACCGAGCGGCGCGAGGTGCGCCGCGAGATCGTGGCGCTCTACGACGAGGCCTGCGCACGCCTCGGCATCCCGCCGCGCCCGCACGCCTAAGACGCGCTCGTCCGCTGTTCGATCGATGCCGCTTCGATCGAACCTCCGCGGGCCGAGATGTGCACGAAAGTCGGTTGACCGAGAAATCTCGCTGCTGAGAGCGTCGGGGCATGCGAACCCACGGGAAGTTCCTGACCACCACGCTCGGCCGCCTGATCTCCGGAAGCATGCTCACCGGCACACTCGTCGCGGCGAGCCTCGTCGGCGGTGCGTCTGCCGCATCGGCCTCCAGCGGTCCGTGCGATCGACCGGAAGGCATCTATACGTCCAGTGGCGACCTCACCTTCACGGCGCAGAACTGCCGCTCGACGACGGTGCGCCTTCAGCTGATCATCGTCGACAACGGCAGGGTCATCCATCGCGAGGCATGCACCACGGTGGCACCCGCGGGCACCGTCAGCGCTCGGAGCGGAGTTCCGACCGTCACGGCGCGGTGGGGCTGGACCTACTGCTGAGCGGAGCAACGTGCGCGCGCCGCGGTCACTGTGGGCAAACCTTCAGTTTAGGTGAGCCTTAGTTTCAGCTACACTGACGGCGTGACCGAGCTGATCCCGTTCTCCACCGCCCTGCGCGAGCGCTCGCGTTCCGCTCACTCCGGCAGCGAGCACGCCGGGTTCATGGACGACCTCATGCGCGGGCGCGGCACGCGCGACGACTACGTCGCCCTCGTCGCCCAGCACTGGTTCATCTATGAAGCGCTCGAGGCTGCCGCCGATACGATGCGGCACGATCCGATCGCCGCTGCGTTCATCAGCGACAAGCTGACCCGCCTGCCCGCCATCGAGGCCGACCTCGCATTCCTCATCGGCGACGATTGGCGACGCCGCATCGAGCCGCTTCCCACGACCCGTCGCTACGTCGAGCGGATCCGCGAGGTGGGCACGAGGTGGCCGGGCGGCTTCGTGGCGCACCACTACACGCGTTACCTGGGCGACCTCTCCGGAGGCCTGTTCATCGGCAAGCTGATGGCACGCCAATTCGGATTCGAGACCAACGGCATCGGTTTCTACCTCTTCGAGGAGATCGCCGACCCCGCCGCGTTCAAGGACGTCTACCGCGAACAGCTCGACGCCGTGGCGTGGGATGCCGCGGAGCGCGAGCGCGTCATCGACGAGGTGCTGGTGGCCTATCGGTTCAACACCGATCTGTTCGTCGACCTCGCCGCCGCAAAAGCCGCCGCCTCGGCATCCGCCGCGACCGCCTGACGGCCGCGCGCCCACCGACGTCGGAGCGGTCAGAAACCCGCGGCGCGGACCCCGGCCATGAAACGGCGCACGTCGGCATCCACGAGGATGTCGCTGGGCCGCAGCGGCCGCGACAGATAGAGACCGTCCAGCGAGGTGAGCCGCGAGAGAGCGACATACGTCTGGCCAGGTGCGAACGCGCCAGAACCGAGGTCGATCACGGCGCGGTCGTACGTCTTGCCCTGCGATTTGTGAATCGTGACCGCCCACGCCAGCCGCAACGGAAACTGCGTGAACTCGGCGACGATGTCACGGGTCAGCTTGCGCGAGCCCGGATCGTACGCGTAGCGGAACCTCTCCCAGACGGCCGGTTCGACGTCGACCTCTTCGCCGTCCAGCTCGACGCGCACCGTCCCCCCGGCGATACGCGTGACGGTGCCGATCGAACCGTTGACCCACCGCGGGCCGTCGCCGCGGCCGCCCACGTCGTTGCGCAGGAACATCACCTGCGCGCCCACCTTCAGCTGCAGCTCGGTGTCGGCCGGGTACGACGCCTCGCCCCGACCGAAGTCGCCGCTGATGTCGGCGCGCGCCGTCTGGACGGGGCCGGGCAGTGCATCGAGGTGACGCTGATTGATGCGGGCCACGATGTCGTTTCGCGTGGCGAGCGTGATGATCGGCGGCTCGCCCTCGACCGGCTCGGGAACCGGACGCGCCCCCGCCGCGTTGAGCATGCCGGCGATCTCGGCGGTCACCACGCCGTGGCGCATCGCGTTGAGCATCGCCTTGAAACCGTCGTCCGCCTGTCGGTGAATCTGTCGCAGCTCCCGGATGTGCAGCGGCGCGCCGACACGACCGAGATCGAGCAGTCCATCCGAACGGATGGTCGAACCGTCGGTCGACGGCCCCGACCACACCTGCGCGTCGAAGAACCAGAACGAGCGGTAATGATCCTGGATGTAGCGCAGTTCATCGCCCCGCGGCGGCACCGGCGAGAGCTGATACGGATCGCCGAACATGATGATCTGCACGCCGCCGAAGGCTTCGGAGCGCCGGCCGCGCGCCTGCCGGAGCGAGCGGTCGATGGCATCCATGAGGTCGGCGTTGACCATCGAGACCTCATCGATCACGAGGGTGTCGATGGCCCGAAGCACCCGCCGGGCCGGTTCGGACTGCTCCAGCTCGCTGTCGGCGATGAGACCGATGGGCAGGCGGAAGAGGGAGTGGATGGTCTGTCCCTCGACGTTGAGCGCGGCGACGCCCGTCGGCGCGCAGACGGCGATCTGTTTCTCGGTGTTCCAGGCCAGGTGCTGCAGCAGTGTCGACTTGCCGGTACCGGCCCGCCCGGTGACGAACACGTGCTCGCGGGTGTCCTCGATGAGGCGAAAGAGCTCCTCCTGCTCGGCGGAGAGGGCGGGGATGCTCACCGGATCCATGCTAGCCATCAGCATCCGTTTCCTAGACTGGACATGTGGACGAGGTGGTGGGGATCGACGCGAGCGTGTCGCCGCGACGCTCCGATGCGCCCGCGCGCCGCTCGGCGGGGCGCCGGATGAGCCGCCGACTGGCTTTCGACCTCACCGCGCTGGCGATCGTCGGGGTGCTCCTGCTGGGCGCGCTGGGCGCGGCGACCGTCACGCTCTACCGCGAGCTCTACAGCCCGGGAGCGTTCGTCACGCGCTACCTCGACATGCTCAGCCAGGGCCGCGCACCGGAGGCGCTGGCCCTGCCCGGCGTGCCGATCGACTCCACCGATCTCACATCGGCGGGCCTGCCGGCCGACGCCAGCGAAGCGCTGCTGCGGCGTGCCGCACTGGCCCCGCTGTCCGACATCCGTGTCGTCAGCGAGGAGTCCGACGGCGGCATCGAGTCGGTCACCGTGTCGTATCAGGCCGGCCCCCACCAGGGCACGTCGACCTTCCGCGTCGAGCGCGCGGGATGGGTGGGCCTCGCGCCGACCTGGCGGTTCGCACAGAGCCCACTGGCCGTCATCGACCTCACTCTGCGCGGTGCGACGGCCTTCTCGGTCAACGGATTCGCCGTCGACACGCGTCAGGTCGCACCGAACACGGGCGCGACGACCGATCCGCTGGCCCCGGTGGCACTGCTCGTCTTCTCGCCCGGGCTCTATTCGATCTCCGTCGACACGCCCGTCTCGGCGAGCCCCGGCGTCGCGGTGCTGTCCGACTCGCCCCAGGCGGAGGTACCCGTCGACATCCAGACGCAGCCGACGACGCAGTTCGTCAAGGTCGTCCAAGACCGCGTCGAGTCGTTCCTGACGTCATGCACGACGCAGCAGGTGCTCCAGCCCACCGGATGCCCGTTCGGGCTGCAGGTGCGCAATCGCATCCTCGAGCCGCCGGTGTGGTCGATGGTCACGCAGCCCACCATCGCGCTGGCCCCGAACGGTGCCGGGTGGTCGATAACTCCGACGGATGCCGTGGCCCACGTGGTCGTCGACATCAAATCGATCTTCGACGGGACGATCCGCCACGTGAACGAGGACGTTCCGTTCCGAATGGGCGGAACGATCACCATGCTCCCCGACGGCACGGCCTCGATCAAGGTCGAGCCCGCAAGCTGACCCTCGCCCCGCCCCGCTCTGCGCGCGACGCTCAGCGACTGACGCGCGCGTCGCGGGCGGCCATCTCGGCCAGCCGAGCGTTGTAGGCCTGCAGCTCGGCGTCGCCGGTGCGGTCGGCGTGGCGGTCGGTGCGCCGCTGCGTGCGTTCGTCGGAGCGGCTCCACTGGACGGCGACCGTGATGGCGAGGATCAGCGTCGGGATCTCGCCGATCGACCACGCCACGCCGCCCCCGGTGTACTGGTCGACGAGAGGGGTCTCGCCCCACGTGCGCCCCATCGAACCGAACCATTCCGCGACGAACAGCCCCGTCGACATCATGATCGCGATGCCGAAGAACGCGTGCATCGCCATCACCCCGATGAGGGTGAGCAGGCGGAACGCGTAAGGGTAGCGCAACGGCACCGGATCGATGCCGACGAGCGACTGCACGAACAGGTAGCCCGAGATGAGGAAGTGCGCCACCATCCACTCGTGACCGATGTGGTCGTAGAGGGTCCAGCGGAAGAGGTCGGTGTAGTAGAACGCCCAGAGCGAGCCGATGAACATCGCCGCGGCGAACAACGGATGCGTCACGACGCGGGCGAACGGGGTGTGCACGGCCCACAGAATCCACTCGCGTCCCCCGCGCGTGCCGTCGCCGCGCTTCGCGATCGCACGCGAGGCGAGGCTGACGGGGGCGCCGAAGACCAGCATCATCGGGATGGCCATGGTCAGCAGCATGTGGCCCATCATGTGCACGCTGAACAGGTACTCCTGGTAGGCGTTGATCGGCCCGCTGGTGACCCAGAGCAGTGACAGCATGCCCAGCACCCACAGGAGCGTGCGGTAGATCGGCCACCGGTCGCCGCGCCGGCGCAGACGCCAGACGCCGGCGAGGTAGAAGAAGAGGCCGAAGCCCACGGCGAACGCCCACAGGATGTCGACGTCCCACTGGGTGAACCACTGCGTGATCGTCAGTTCGGGCGGAAGCGGGGTCCCGGTCAGGATCTCGGCGGGGGTCTTCACATCGGGCAGTCGGGTGTCGACCGGGGGCGGCGTGCGCGACAAGGCGACCGCCGCGCCGCTCGCGATGCCCATGAAGACGATCTCGAGCGTCACGAGGCCCCAGAAGCGCCGCGTCGCGGCATCCCGGCCCGTCTTGTCCGCGTTTTCGATGCGCGCGATGAGCCCGCTGCGGTAACGGGCCCCGAGAGCGCCCATCACGAGCAGGGCGACGACCTTCACACCCAGCAGCGCCCCGTACGGAGAGAGCAGGTATCGCGGCTCGACGACTCCGACGATCGCGCGCGCGACGCCCGACAGGGCGACCACGATGAAGGCGGCCAGCGCGAGCGTCGAGTACCGCGCGAGCACGGCGCCCAGTTCGGCGGCGCGCAACTGCGGGCGCAGCACGACCAGCAGGACCAGCCCGCCGAGCCACACCGCGGCGCCGATGATGTGCAGCACCAGCGCGGAGACGGCGACGTTGTGACCCGCTTCGTCGCCCGAGTGCCCCTGGGTCGCCATGGGGATGAGGCTCGCGATGGCCAGGATGGCGACGATGAGTGTCGAGGTCCAGCCGCGCACCGCGAACGCGAGCACCGTCAGCGCAGCCCCCGCGAGCACGGTGATCGACCAGGCGCGACCCGCGTCGGTGGTCACCAGGAAGCGGCCGAGCTGCTCGCCGAACTCGGCACCGGCGCTGGGCGTCGAGGGCAGCACGTTGATGAAGGTGAAGAAGGTGTTGAGGGCGCTCGCAACGGTGAACAGCGCCGCGGAAATGGATGCCGCGTCCAGCGCCGAGTCGAAAGAGCGCTCACCGGCGCGCAGCGCGAACAGCGCCAGCACGAGAGAGCCGACCATGCCCGCCGCGGTGAGGTTGACCGCCAGCGTGATGATCGGCAGGCCCCACCGGACCACGGGTCCGGGATCGAGCAGCAGTTGGGGCTGGGCGCCTCCGCCGTAGACGAGCCCGAGCAGAAGCGCGGCCAGGGCGGCGGCCACGAGGATCGCCGGCCCCGCCAGGCGCTGAGCAAGGGACGAGATCACCCGTCCAGCCTACGCGGCGCCGGGCACGCAGAAGGGGGGATGCCGAGCGGCATCCCCCCTTCGCAGGAGCGTGCTTACTTGACGGCAGCCTTGAGCTTCGAGCCCGCGGTGACCTTGACGCGCTTGCCGGCGGCGATCTTGATCTCCGCACCCGTCTGCGGGTTGCGGCCCGTGCGGGCGGCGGTGGCGACCTGCTCGAACGAGATGAAGCCGGGGATCGTGACCTTCTCGCCCTTGGCGACGGCCTCGGAGACAGCCGAGAACAGGCCGTCGACGACGCGGCCGACGGTGGCCTGGCTCTCGCCGGTGGCGCTGGCGATGCTCGCGACGAGCTCAGTCTTGGTGATAGCCATTGGGGTGTCCTCCAGAACGGCAGCGGATGCCGCCTTCAGTGAGATCGGACCGGACGCAGCGCGGCCGGTTTGGTCGGGTGGACCGTCCCCGAATATACCTACGATCCGCGGAAATCCGCGGATTTCCGGCCTTCTCGCGTCATCTGGGCGGCGTGTCGGCCCCCAAAGGTGACAGATGGGGCTGGTGTGACGCGGCATCCGCCTCGGTCGCCGGGCTCGGAATCGGCCCGAGGCACCGGATTCGGATGCCGCGTCGCCGCCCATCCGAATCCGTCGACGATCTCCGAATCCGGTGCGGGGCGGCGAGACCTGGCCGCGTGCGGCCCACGCAGAAGGCCCGGTCTCCGAAGAGAACCGGGCCTTCTGCATGCGGTCGGCGGTGCTTACCAGCTCGACTTGGTCACGCCGGGCAGCTCGCCCTTGTGCGCCATGTCGCGGAAGCGCACGCGCGAGATGCCGAACTTCGACAGGTAGCCGCGCGGGCGACCGTCGATGGCGTCGCGGCCACGCAGGCGCACGGGCGACGCGTTGCGGGGAAGCTTCTGCAGGCCGACGCGGGCGGCCTCGCGGGCCTCGTCGGTGGCGTTCGGGT
>CAUPYO010000052.1:0-9585 GCA_963515565.1 uncultured Microbacterium sp. | reverse complement strand
ACGAAGGCGATCGGGCCGGCGGCCGCCGTGACCGCGGCGGTCAACGCGACAGCGCAGGCGACGAGCCCCAGCCTCGCCCCCTCCACCCGCACGCCGAGCGCCCGCGCCGCATCGTCGCCCAGCTCCATCCGCGACAGCGAACCGGAGAACATGCTCAGCGCCCCGAAGGCGAGGACGACGACCGCGGCGGCGGGCAGGAATTGGGCCCACCCGACCGCGGACAGGGAGCCGGCTCCCCACACCGCGGCGACCATCGCGACCTCGACCTTCGCCCGCAGCAACAGATAGGTACTCAGCGCCTGCAGCATCGCCGAGACTCCGATACCGACGACGATGAGCCGGACCTGGATGCCGCGGCGGTACGACAGCGCGTAGACGAGCGCCGCGGCGGCGAGACCTCCCGCGATCGCGCCCGCCGAGACCGGCACGCTGCCCGCTCCGGCGCCGAGCACGATGATCGCACCGAGACCTCCCGCGTAGGAGCCGGCAGAGAGGCCGATGACGTCGGGGCTGGCGAGCGGATTGCGCGTGAGCGATTGGAACACGGCTCCAGAGGCGCCGAGGGCGGCTCCGAAGAGGATGGCGGCCAGCACGCGCGGCAGCCGCCACTCGCGGACGACCGTCGCGGTGAAGCCGCTGTCGACGCCGAGGAGTGCGCCGAGCACCTGCGCGGGGGTGAGAGGGAGGTCGCCGAGACTCAGTGCGAGCACGGCGACGACCGCCGTGACAGCGGTGACGACCGCGCTGACGACGACCGTGCGCAGCCGGAAGCGGACGGAGAAGCGCCCGCGGCGCAGGACAACGGTGCGGGATCCGGCAGCGGCGAGGGTCACAGACTGCTCGCCTTCGCCCCACGTACCAGGAGGATCAGCACCGGAGCGCCCACGAACGCGGTGACGATGCCGACCGGTACTTCGCTCGGCCACAGGACGACGCGTCCGATGACGTCGGCCAGCAGCAGCACCGTCGGCGCGATCACCATCGTGTAGGGCACGATCCACCGCTGATCGGGGCCGACGATCCAGCGGGCGACGTGCGGCGCCATGAGTCCCACGAAGGCGATCGGGCCAGCGATCGCCGTCGCCGAACCGGCAAGAAGGGTGATCGCCGCGACCGACAGCACCCGGGTTCGCATCAGGCGCGCGCCGAGCGCGGCAGCGAGGTCGTCGCCGAGCCCGAGCGCGTACAGCGATCGGGCGCACGGCAGGGCGACGACGGCACCGGCCGCGACGAAAGGCAGGACGGGCACGATGACGTCCCATCCGCGCTCGACGAACGACCCCGCATTCCATCCGCGCATGCGGGCGAACGTGATCGGGCTCAGGAGCATCATCGCGCTGGTGATGCCCATCAGGACCGCCCCGACGGCGACGCCTGCCAGGGTGAGGCGCACGGGATCGGGGCCGCTACGACCGACGGCGCCGATCCCGTAGACCCCGACGGTCACCACCAGCGCACCACCGAAGGCCCACGGAAGAAACTGCAGGGCCGTGACGGCCCCCAACGCGACGCCGATCGCGACGAACAACGCGGCTCCGGCATCGACGCCCAGGATGCCGGGATCACCCAGCGGATTGCGGGTGAACGCCTGGATCAGCGCTCCCGACAATCCGAGCGCGACACCCGCGACCAGCGCGGCGACGGTTCGCGGCATCCGGAGATCGAGCACGACACGGTCGGTGACGGTGCCATCCGACGCCGTGAGCGCATGCCAGACCTGGTCGGGTGTCAACGCGTTCGACCCGACGGCGATGCTCACGACGCTCACGCCCGCGAGTGCCGCCACAGCGATGACGAGACCGAGCGCGCGGCGCCGCCGAGTCACCGAGGGGGAGGTGCGGCCCCGCCCCGCGGGGGAACGCGACGGGGCCGCGGAGAGAGGGGTCACCGGGCGGTCAGCCCTCGACGCTCTGGGGGGAGGTCCCCGCGACGGCCTTCGTGAGGCGAGGCACAAGATGCTCGAGAACGTACTTCTGGCTGAGCGGGGTGAGGAAGTAGATCGCTCCGGCCAGCTCGGCGTCGGTGTAGACCGCGTGACCGCCGGCGACCGCCTTCAGCGAACGCGTCGTACCGAAGTCGAGCAACGGGGCGATGGCGTCGGCGCTCTCGGTGGCGAAGACGATGACATCGGCGTCGATGAGCGACACGTTCTCACCCGAGATGAGCGCCTGCGCACCCGTCTGCTTCACGTATTTCTCGAGGCCGGGCGTGATGACGAAGCCCAGGTCGGTCAGGAAGTCGGTGTTCAAGCCGTCGGGGTACACGTAGATGCTGCCCTCGTACGATCCGCCCTGCGAGAAGGTCGCGGTACGACCGGCGAATTCGGGGTGTGCGGCGGCGGCTTTGGCGTAGGCATCCTCGACACCGGTGATGAGCGCATCGCCCTCGGCGGAGCGGCCCATCGCCTTGGCGATGAGGCGCGTCTGATCCTTCCAAGACGAGAAGTACCAGTCGCTCCCGCCCGCGCTGGTGATGGTCGGGGCGATGGCACTGAGCTTCGTGTAGTCGTCGGCGGTCATGCTCGCGTTGGTGCCCACGATGAGGTCGGGCGTGAGGGAGGCGATCTTCTCGAACTCGAACCCGTCGGTCGTCGTGAGCACGGTGGGCTGGGCGCCGTTGAGCAGGCCGGATGCCCACGGCCAGACCGCATACGGCTGCGACCCATACCACTCCGTCGTCGCAACCGGCGGAGTGCCGAGCTCGAGCAAGACATCCTGCTCGGTGATGCCGACCACCACGACGCGCTGCGGCTCGGCGGGCACGGTGGTCGTGCCGTACTTGTGGTCCACGGTGACGGGGAAGACGTCGCTCGGCGCCGTGGAGTACGTCGGGTTCTTCGCGGCGGTCTCGGGCGTGCTGCCGCATCCCGTCAGCAGTGCCGTGGCGACGGCGACGACGACGCCGAGCGCCGCGAGGCGTCGGGTGAGGGAGCGGGAAAGAGAAAGGGTCATGTGAACTCTCGGATCTGCGATCGGGGCGACCGATAGGTTAGCCTTCCCTTACTTCTTCCGCCATCGCTCTGAGGAGACAGAACATGCCCCTGGAGGACTGGGCCGCGTCCGATGACGCACATGGCGACGGCGCGGAAGCTCTTCTCTCCACACCGAGTTCCCCTCAGTGGACATCCACCGATATCGAGGTCATCTCGACCTCGATGCGCGCAGGGAGCAGCTTCGAGCTCCACACGCACGAGGAGGACCAGCTCGCCTGGATGGCGTCGGGCTCGATGGAACTGTCCGTCGAATCCGACCGCTGGCACCTCCGACGCGATCACGCCGCATGGATTCCCGCCGGAGTTCCCCACGAGATGCGCTTCACCGAGGCGGGCAGGCTGGTCAGTGCGTACGTCCACCGACGGCACCGCCCAGATCTGTCGAGCGGGAACCGTGCGCTCGCGCTCGCGTTCGATCCCCTGGGCGGCGCACTGCTCCTTCATCTCGGCGAGGCACACCGCAGCGAGAGACGACAGCAGGCCTGTGCGCGCATACTCCTCGACCTCGTCGCCGAAGCTCCCGTCTCGCACGACGTCGTCGCTCTCCCGCAGGACCCGCGGGCGCGATCCATCGCCCTCGCCCTCCTGTCCGCCCCGGAGGACACCCGCAACCTGCGGGAGTGGGCGGCGCAGGAAGGCGTGAGCGCGAAAACCATCGCCCGCGCCTTCCTCGCCGACACCGGTCGCACCTTCCGCGAGTGGCGGGTGCGGGCCCGTCTGCACGTCGCGTCCGGGCAGCTGCGGCAAGGCAACCCCGTGCACGCGGTCGCTCACGCGGTGGGATACGAGTCCGTGAGCAGCTTCGTCACAGCGTTCCGGGAGCGCTTCGGCGTCACCCCCGCCGCCTACGCCGGCCGCGAGCACAGCGAGTCGACACGCAGCCTCCCGCGTGAGTGAGCCGTGAGGACGGAGGCCGGCCCCGTAGGGAAACCGTGAGGACCGCGGAAGCGACCACGATGCGGGAGTTGGATCGAAGCCGTGCCCATCGTGGGCGCCCGCCGAGAGGACCGGTTCGATCCGGCGTGCGGTCAGTGTCCGGGAGTTGCTGTGCTCGATGTGATCTACGTCGTCGTGACGATCGCGGTGTTCGCGATCGTCACCCTCGTCGCGAAGGGGGCGGAGCGACTCTGATGGACGTGTTCTCCATCATCGGCGCCGCGCTCGGCATCGCCAGCGTCGTCTACCTCGTTGTCGCCCTCGTGAAGCCGGAACGCTTCTGATGGGCGTCGACACCGCCGACATCTGGTTCGGCGTGCTCCAGATCGCCACCCTGGTCCTGCTGCTGGCGCTGCTCTACCGACCCGTCGGCGACCTCGTCTTCCGCATCTTCACGAGCAAGAAGGATGCCGCCGCGGAGCGCCTCGTCTACCGCCTCATCGGCGTCGATCCGCGCGCGCAGCAGACCTGGCAGGCCTACGCCCGCGGCGTCCTCGCGTTCTCGCTCATGGGCGTGCTGTTCGTCTATGCCCTCCAGCGGTTGCAGGCGTTCCTGCCCGCCTCCCTCGGCCTGCCCGCCGTGCCGGAGGGTCTCGCCTTCAACACCGCGGCATCCTTCGTCACGAACACGAACTGGCAGTCGTACTCCCCCGAAGCGTTCATGGGCTACCTCGTGCAGCTCGCCGGCCTGACGGTGCAGAACTTCGTCTCGGCCGCCGTCGGCATCGCGGTGGCCATCGCGCTCGTCCGCGGCTTCGCCCAGCGCGGCGAGCGCACGATCGGCAACTTCTGGGTCGACCTCGTCCGCGGCACCGGGCGTCTGCTGCTACCCATGGCGGTCGTCGCGGCCATCGTGCTGCTGGCGGGCGGCGTGGTCCAGAACCTCAACGGGTTCGTCGACGCGCACACGCTCGCCGGCGCGACGCAGTCGATCCCGGGCGGCCCGGTCGCCTCGCAAGAGGCGATCAAGATGCTCGGCACCAACGGCGGCGGCTTCTTCAACGCCAACTCGGCGCACCCGTTCGAGAACCCCACGCCCTGGACGAACCTCGTGCAGCTGCTGCTGATCCTCGTGATCCCGATCGCTCTGCCGCGCACGTTCGGACGCATGGTCGGCGACAACCGCCAGGGTTACGCGATCCTCGCGGTGATGTCGACGCTCGCGATCGCGTCGATCGCGGCGGTCAGCGCCCTCGAGGTCATCGGCCACGGCACGGCCCCGCAGCTGGCGGGCGGTGCGATGGAAGGCAAGGAGCAGCGCTTCGGCATCCTCGGTTCCGCGCTCTACGCCGCCGTGACGACCCTGACCTCCACCGGCGCCGTCAACTCCATGCACGACTCGTTCACCGCGGGCGGCGGCATGATCCCGATGGTCAACATGATGCTCGGCGAGGTTGCTCCCGGCGGTGTCGGCTCGGGGCTGTACGGCATGCTCGTGCTGGCGATCATCGCGGTGTTCGTTGGCGGCCTGCTGGTCGGACGCACGCCGGAATACCTCGGGAAGAAGATCGGCCCCACGCAGATCAAGCTCGCGAGCCTCTACATCCTCGTCACGCCGACCCTGGCCCTGGCCGGCACGGCTCTGAGCTTCGGCATCCCCGCCGTGCGGTCCGACGTCGAGGCGACGTCGATCCTGAACCCCGGCATCCACGGGATGAGCGAGGTGCTCTACGCCTTCACCTCGGCGGCCAACAACAACGGTTCGGCCTTCGCGGGCCTCACCGCCAACACGCCGTGGCTGAACACCGCGCTCGGTGTGGTCATGCTGCTCGGCCGGTTCGTGCCGATCGTGCTGGTGCTCGCCCTGGCCGGATCGCTCGCCGCGCAGCAGCGCGTTCCGTCGACCGCGGGCACCCTGCCCACGCATCGCCCGCAGTTCGTCGGCCTGCTCGTCGTCGTCACGATCGTGATCTCGGCACTCACCTATTTCCCCGTTCTCGCGCTGGGTCCCCTGGCAGAAGGTCTTTCCTGATCATGAACACGACCGCCCCGGTCATCGACCGTCCCTCCGCCGAAGACGACGCCCCCTCGTCGGCTCCCACCGCCCGCCGCGCCTTCGGGTGGGCTCAGCTGATCACCGCCCTCCCCGGGGCCCTGCGCAAACTCAACCCCGCCGAACTGTGGCGCAGCCCCGTCATGTTCCTCGTGTGGGTCGGCGCGGCCCTCACCACCGTCATCGCCGTCGCTGAGCCCTTCCTCGGCGGCCCGCAGAGCTCGGGCGGCACCCCGGTGCCCGCCGGCTTCACCTGGGGCATCGCGATCTGGCTGTGGTTGACCGTGCTGTTCGCCAACCTCGCCGAATCGGTCGCCGAAGGCCGCGGCAAGGCGCAAGCGCAGGCCCTGCGCACCACGCGCACCGCCACGATCGCCCACCGCGTGCAGGGCTACGACGCGTCGGCGGATGCCGCGGCCACCACCGCCACCATCGACGACATCGCTTCGTCCGAGCTCTCACTCGACGACGTGGTCATCGTGTCGGCGGGAGAACTCGTGCCGGGCGACGGCGACGTCATCTGGGGCATCGCGACGGTCGACGAGTCGGCGATCACCGGTGAGTCCGCCCCCGTCGTCCGCGAGTCGGGCGGCGATCGCAGCGCGGTCACCGGCGGAACGCGGGTGCTCAGCGACCGCATCGTCGTGCGCATCACCTCACAGCCCGGCCAGACCTTCGTCGACCGGATGATCGCCCTCGTCGAAGGCGCGAACCGTCAGCGCACGCCCAACGAGATCGCCCTCGGCATCCTGCTGGCGAGCCTGTCGATCGTGTTCGTGATCGTCGTGCTGACCCTCAACCCCATCGCCTCGTACGCGGCCAGCCCGGTCAGCATCCCCGTGCTCGTGGCGCTGCTGGTGTGCCTCATCACGACGACGATCGGCGCGCTGCTGTCGGCGATCGGCATCGCGGGTATGGACCGTCTCGTGCAGCACAACGTTCTCGCGATGTCCGGGCGGGCCGTCGAAGCGGCCGGCGACGTGACCACGTTGCTGCTCGACAAGACCGGCACCATCACCTACGGCAACCGCCGCGCGAGCAACTTCGTCGCGCTCACCGGCGTCGACGGCGACGAGCTCGCTCGCGCGGCGGTGCTGTCGTCGCTCGCCGATCCGACCCCGGAAGGCATGTCGATTGTGGAGCTCGCCGCCGCCCGCGGCATCGCGCCGACCGCGCCGGACGGCGCGATCTCCGTGCCGTTCACGGCGCAAACCCGAATGAGCGGTCTCGATCTGGTCGACGGCACGCAGATCCGCAAGGGCGCGGCATCCGCCGTGCTGGCCTGGCTCGACGCCTCGGGGCGCCCGGTGCCGCCGCAGCAGCGGGCCGAACTCCTCCAATTCACCGAGACGATCGCACAATCCGGCGGAACCCCGCTGGTGGTCGCCACCCTCGACCCCCGATCTGGAGGAGTTCCGCTCGGCGTCGTGCACCTGAAAGACGTCGTCAAAGAGGGCCTCGCCGAGCGGTTCACCCAACTGCGCGCGATGGGCATCCGGACGGTCATGATCACGGGCGACAACCCGCTCACGGCGCGCGCGATCGCCGCCGAAGCCGGGGTGGACGACTTCCTCGCCGAAGCCACCCCCGAAGACAAGCTGGCCCTCATTCAGCGCGAGCAGGCCGGCGGCGCCCTCGTCGCGATGACCGGAGACGGCACCAACGACGCCCCCGCCCTCGCGCAGGCCGACGTCGGTGTCGCGATGAACACGGGCACCTCGGCCGCGAAGGAGGCCGGCAACATGGTCGACCTCGACTCCGACCCGACGAAGCTCATCGACATCGTGCGCATCGGCAAGCAACTGCTCATCACCCGCGGCGCGTTGACGACGTTCTCCCTCGCCAACGACATCGCCAAGTACTTCGCGATCATCCCGGCGATGTTCATGGGGGTCTTCCCCGGCCTTGCCGCGCTGAACCTCATGCAGCTGCACTCGCCGGCATCGGCGGTGACGAGCGCGATCATCTTCAACGCGATCATCATCGTGGTGCTGATCCCGCTCGCGCTGAAGGGCGTCGCCTACCGACCGGCCAGCGCCTCGCAGATCCTCGGCCGCAACCTCCTCATCTACGGACTCGGCGGCGTGATCGCCCCGTTCACCGGCATCAAGCTCATCGACCTCGTCGTGAGCCTTCTCCCGGGCTTCTGAGCCGGGCTCCCGAAAGGCAATGGTCATGTCCACCCGAACTTCCCTCCGTCATCTCGGCGTCGCCGCGCGCACCATGCTGCTCGCCACGGTCGTGCTCGGACTCGGCTACACCGCCGTGATCACCGGTCTCGGCCAGCTCGTGCTGCCCGCAGCGGCGAACGGATCGCTGCTGCGCAGCGCCGACGGTCAGGTCGTCGGCAGCGCCCTGATCGGCCAGTCCTTCACGGATGCCGACGGCGCGGCCCTGCCGCAGTACTTCCAGTCGCGGCCATCCGCCGCCGGCGCCGGCTACGACGGCACCGCGTCGAGCGGTTCGAACCTCGGGCCGGAGAACGCCGACCTCATCGCCGCCATCGGCCAGCGCCAGGCGGCCGTCGCGGCGGCAGACGGTGTGGCGGTCGGCGACATTCCGGCCGATGCCGTCACGGCATCCGGATCGGGGCTTGACCCGCACATCTCGCCGGCGTACGCGCAGCTTCAGGTGGCGCGGGTCGCCGCGGCCCGCGGGCTCGACCCCGCCGTCGTCGCGGCGATCGTGGCACAGCACACGACCGGCCGCGACCTCGGGTTCCTGGGCGAGCCGCGGGTGAACGTCCTGGAGCTGAACCTCGCGCTCGACGCCGCCCGACGGTGACCGGGAGTGCGAACCACTGCCGACCGGACTGCAAGGGATTTTCGCCGACACGCCGACGCGGCCCCGGATGCCGCGGCGCGTCTCTCGGCATCCCGTGCGGTTCCGCCGCGCTGGCAGCGCGTCGAAACGCCTCGCTCTCCGCGCCCGAGAACTAGGGTGAACGCATGAAGCGCGGCAGGCTGCGGGTGCTGCTCGGGGCCGCGCCCGGCGTCGGCAAAACGTACGAGATGCTCACCGAGGGGCGGCGCCTCCTGGGTGACGGCGTCGATGTGGTGGTCGGCATCGTCGAGACCCACGGGCGCGCGGCGACGGCCGCCCAGACCGAAGGGTTGCCGACCCTCGATCGCCGGCGGATGCAGCACCGCGATGTCGAGCTCGACGAACTCGACATCGACGCTCTCCTCGAGCGGCATCCCGAGATCGCGCTCGTCGACGAGTTCGCCCACACCAACGCTCCGGGCTCACGCAACGAGAAGCGCTGGCAAGACGTCGAGGAACTGCTCGCCGCCGGCATCGATGTGATCACGACGGTCAACGTGCAGCACATCGCCTCGCTCGGCGGGGTGGTGGCGCAGATCACCGGCATCACGCAGCGCGAGACTGTGCCGGATGCCGTGGTGCGCTCAGCCGATCAGATCGAGGTCGTCGACCTCGCGCCGCAGTCGCTGCGAGACCGCCTGGCCGCGGGCGCGGTGTACCCCGCCGAGCGCATCGACGCCGCGCTGTCGAACTACTTCCGCCTCGGAAACCTCACTGCCCTGCGCGAACTCGCCCTGCTCTGGCTGGCCGACGAGGTCGACAGCGCACTCAAGACCTACCGCGAAGAGCACGGCATCACCGGCACCTGGCAGGCGCGCGAGCGGGTGGTCGTGGCCCTCAC
>CAUPYO010000051.1:0-9693 GCA_963515565.1 uncultured Microbacterium sp. | reverse complement strand
CAGCTGGAGGGCGACGGCAGCGCCCGGTGCCACGGTGGGGACGCGGGTCACCACGTCGGGCGTGGGGAGCGCTGCCGACAGTGCCCAGGCCGTGTAGCCACCGCCCGCAGCGAGGATCGCCACGAGGATGCCGGCCGTGATCAGCCAGCCGCGACGCACGCGACGTCGACGTCGGCGCGCGCTCTCGGCATCCGCTTCGGAGGGCTGTTCACCCGCCGGCGCTGAACTCATCAGGTCGGCGAAATCATCGAGCCCGTCATCCACCTTCCGAGCGTATCCCTTCCGATGCGCGGCACCCGCCGCCGGAGGCGCCGACCTTGTCGCATACCTATTCTCGACCGGTGATGCAAGCCTTCGGGCTCATTCGTTCTGCATGCGAAGATGACGCTGCGGATCTCCCATCCGATCGGGCCTCGGCTCCGAAGTACTGGCAGCCACGCCCATCCGAAGGAGAACTCCGTCCGTGAGAGAAGTGTCGACCCCGGCGCTCGCCGAGCTGTCCGGCTACCGCAACGTCACGGATCTGCTCCTGCGTCGCGTCGCTGACGCGCCGGATCACATCGCCTTCGATGTGGTGAATGCCGACAAGACGTGGCGGCAGGTGTCGACGAGACAGTTCGCCGACCAGGTTCGGGCCGTTGCGAAGGGCTTGATCGCGCGGGGTCTGCGTGCCGGCGACGCGGTGGCCATCATGGCGCCGACCCGCTACGAGTGGGCGGTCGCTGACCTGGCGGTGTGGTTCGCCGGGGGCGTCGTGGTACCGGTGTACGACTCGTCGGCGCCGAGTCAGGTCGCCGTGATCGTGCACGACGCCGGCGTCCGCATCGGCTTCGCCGGCGACCAGCGCTCACGCGCCGCCCTCGAGCACGCGCAGACGCCGACGGTCATCGATCTGCGAGGCGGACTCGACGGCCTCGCGGCGGAGGGCCTGGGCGTCAGCGACGCTGAACTCGAGCGGGCCCGTAAGCAGGCCGGCCCGACCTCGCCCGCGACCATCGTGTACACCTCGGGAACGAGCGGCGCCCCCAAGGGTGTCGTGCTCAGCCACGAGAACTTCCTCGGACAGGTGCTCAACATCGCGGCCGCCTACACCGACATCGTGCGCGCCGACGGCAGCACGATCATCTTCCTGCCGCTCGCGCACGTGCTCGCCCGCGGTCTGCAGTTGATCTGCCTCGCGAACGGCATGCGCATCGCCCACGTGGCCGAGCCGTCGGAGGTCGTCGCCTCGCTCGCGGTGCTGCGGCCGACGTTCCTCGTGGTCGTGCCGCGCATTCTGGAGAAGATCGCGGCCGCCGCCGGCGCGAAGGCTGCCGACAAGCGTCTGGGTGCTGTGTGGGATGCCGCGGTGCGGACGGCGATCGAGGTCGGGGCGCGTGCCGAACGCCTCGACGACGGAGAAGAGGCAGCCTCCTCGCGGATGCTCGCGCTGCGTCAGCGCCTGTTCGATGCGCTGTTCTACCGGCGCATCCGCACCCTCATGGGCGGTCGGATCGGCTACGTCCTCTCGGGCGGAGCGACCCTGCCCTCCCGACTGTCGCTGCTGTTTCGCGGCATGGGCATCCCGGTGATCGAAGGCTACGGTCTGACCGAGACCACCGCTCCGCTCACCGGCAACCTGCCCGGCGGCATCCGGTCGGGAACGGTCGGGGTGCCCCTTCCCGGATCGACGGTGCGCATCTCCGACGAGGGCGAGGTGCTCGCCAAAGGCGTCGGTGTCTTCTCGGGCTACCGCAACGACGGCGACGACGCCGACGCGTTCCTCGACGGCTTCTTCCGCACCGGTGACCTCGGCCGGCTCGATGACCGCGGGCGACTCGTCCTGCAGGGGCGCCTCAAGGATGTCGTGACCACCTCCGGTGGGAAGACCGTCGCACCCGCCCGGTGGGAGGCCGCGATCGAAGAGCACCCGTTGATCTCTTCCGCGGTCACCGTCGGCGAGGGTCGCCCCTACCTGACGGCGCTGATCGTGCTCGATCAGGAGGCCGTCATCGCATCGCGCGGCGGGCAGGGCGTCGCTCTCGATGACCCGAGCCTGCGCGCGACCGTCCAACACGCCGTCGATGAGGCGAACACGCTGGTCGCCCGCAGCGAGCAGGTGCGCCGCTTCGCGCTGGTGTTCGCGGATGCCGAGGACCGCGAGATCGTCACCCCCACGCTGAAGATCCGTCGCCGCGAGCTTCTCAACCGCGAGTCGAGCACGATCGACGCCCTCTACCTCTGAACCGCTCTCCGTCACGACCCGAGAAAGATCCCCATGTCTCAGCGCCCTGGAGCCATCATCCTGACCATCGTCATCGCGCTCGCCCTCGGCGGCGGGCTGGCGGCCGCCGGCAGCGCGGCGGGCCAGACGGTCGGCGGCATCCCTTTGTTCGCCCTCGCCGTCGTCGCGGCGTTCGGGGTCCAGGTGCTCGCCTACATCCCGGCGGTGCTGCTGCGGACCGAGAAGTTCTTCGATCTGACCGGCGGCCTGACGTTCGCCCTCGTGGCCGTCGGTCTGCTGCTCGCCGTGGCTCCGGCCGGCACCCGTGCGTGGGTGCTGGTCGCCATGATCGTCGTGTGGGGGATGCGACTGTCGGTGTTCCTGTTCGTGCGTGTGCACGCGCAGGGCTCGGACGGCCGCTTCGATGACATCAAGATCAACCCGCTCGCCTTCCTGCGGGTGTGGATCATCCAGGGTCTGTGGGTCGTGGCGACCTCATCGGCCGCCTGGGTGGGCATCACGGCCGAGCGCGGCGGCGGCGTGGATGCATGGATCGTCGTCGGTGCGCTCGTGTGGCTCGTGGGTATCGCGCTGGAGATCGTCGCCGACGCGCAGAAGGCCGCCTTCCGTCGCGACCCCGCGAACAAGGGGCGGTTCATCGAGGGAGGCGTCTGGGCGTGGTCGCGGCATCCGAACTACTTCGGCGAGATCCTCGTCTGGGTCGGCGTCGCGATCGTCGCGTTGCCGGTGGCGGTCGGATGGCAGTGGGTCACCCTGATCTCGCCCGTGTTCGTCGTGCTGCTGCTGACGAAGGTCAGCGGCATCCCCATGCTCGAAAAACGCGCCGACGACCGCTGGGGCGACGAGCCGGCGTACCAGGAGTACAAGAAGCGCACGCCCGTCCTGGTGCCTCGCTTCGGTCGCGACTGACGCCCCAGAACAGGCGTTCTGCCGGGGGCAGGCTGATGAGGGTGGTATCAGCCTGTCCCCGGCAGTTCGCCTGTTCTCGGGATGCCGCGGGTCAGCGCACCGTCACCCGCGTGCCGACCGAGACGTCGCCGTAGAGGTGGGCGATGGCGTCGGTGGGCATGTGCACGCATCCGTGCGAGCCGTTCTGCAGATAGCTGTCGCCGCCGAAGGGAACGGTCTGCCAGGAGGCGTCGTGAAAGCCGACGTCGCCGCCCTGGAAAGGCATCCAGTACGCCACCTTGTCGTCCCACGAGCCGTGGCTGTCGTGGCCGACGAGTTCGGTGTCGCGCGTCATCCGCGTGATCGCGAACGTGCCGGTCGGAGTCGCGTAGTCGGGGTCGAACCCGGATGCCCCCGTCGTGACGGCCGAGTCCATCAGCAGGTTGTCGCCCGAGCACTCCCAGAGATGCTGCGCCGCGATACTGACGTACACGTGCAGCACACCGTCCCGTGCCGCCTCTCGGCCCGGACCGGTGCAGTTCGGGTCGGGTGTGGGGTTCGGATGCACCGTCCACACGGCGGGCGCCGGGACGGGTGTGGGTGTCGGTGTCGGCGTGGGGGTGGGTGTCGGCGTGGGTGTTGCGGTCGCTTCGGTCTGCACAGCGACGTTCTGCGCCGCGGGGGCCGCCGGCGTGCCGCACCCCGCGAGGAACAGGATGCCGGCGGCGACCACCGTCGCGGCGGCGAAGAGTCGGGGCCGGCGCGGGTCAAGCATGCCGGAACCATACGTGCTCCGGTGATGAATACGGTGAATGGTCGCCCCGGTCAGCGAGCAGCCTTACCGGTAGTTGACGAACTGCAGATCGACGTCGAGGTCGGCGGCGGTCAGGAGGCGCTGCACCTCCTGCAGGTCGTCACGCGACTTGGACTGCACCCGCAGTTCGTCGCCCTGGATCTGTGCCTTGACGGATTTGGGGCCCTCGTCGCGGATGAGCTTGGAGATCTTCTTCGCATCCTCGGAGGAGATGCCCTCCTTCAGCGTCGAGGAGATGCGGTACTCCTTGCCCGATGCCTGCGGCTCACCCGAGTCGAGCGACTTCAGTGAGATGCCGCGCTTGATCAGTTTGCTCTGGAACACGTCGAGAACGGCCTTTGCGCGCTCCTCGCTGTTCGCCTTGATGAGGATCGCGTCGCCGCTCCAGTCGATCGAGGCATCCGTGCCCTTGAAGTCGTAGCGCTGCTCGACCTCTTTGCGGGCCTGGTTGAGAGCGTTGTCCGCCTCCTGGCGGTCGATCTTGGAAACGATGTCGAAGGAACTGTCGGCCATGCCAGCGAGTCTAGCCACGCGGCGGCCCGGCTCCGCCGACAAGAATCCGCGGCCAGACAAGAAATATGAGGCATTCGCAGGCATGCATCATCGACTCCTCCTTGCATTGTTCGCGATACTGGAGGCGGGGACGGGACATGACGGCCATCGGTCTGGGAGCCGATAGCCGCGACGGGCCGACTGGGGGCTCGCCCGCAGAAGAGACGAGGCAAGGTATGAATCGACGACAGCAGGGCATGGCTCAGACGCGGCAAGCGATCATCGAGGCCGCCGGCGTGCAGTTCGCGGCCCACGGATACGAGGGAACCTCCTTCGCGCGTGTCGCCGAGGCGATGGGTCGACCGAAGTCTGCCGTCGGATACCACCAGTTCCCCTCGAAAGCGGCGCTGGCTGCCGCCGTCGTCGAGTCGCAGCACAGCCGCTGGGCGGCTATCGAGGCGCGTTTGGACCAGTCGCCGGGCGTCGAGCGGCTCGCGGCGTTCATCCTGGCCACATCGATGGATGCTCGCGCGTGCCCGATCGCGGCCGGCGCCACCCGACTTCTTCACGAGCTGGGCGCGGACCAGATCGAACTCCCCCCGGGGGCCACGGGGTTCGATTGGTACGGCATGATCGCTCGGGAACTGCGCGCCGAGGCTGAGACTCAGGGGGTGGCGGAACCTCCCGCTTATGCGCCCGAGCTCCTGTTGGGGGCCACCTACGGGGTCTTCGAGACAGCGGATCGTGTCGACGACGCCGCATTCGTGGATCGTCTCATCGCCTTGTGGATTCCGCTGTTCCAGTCCTTCGGTTTCTCGGATGCCGCGGCATCCGTCGAGCGTGCCGTGCGCGCCGGCACGGCCGCCGTCGCCCACTGAGGGTGCTCGACTCCTTTCCTCACTCATAACGCCCGCTCACTCGACGCATAGCCGCTGACCAGACGATCGTCTGGACAATCACGCGGCCGGTGACAACCGGTGCGGAGAGGAGAACATGGACGGCAAGCAGATCAGATGGGGCAGCGCGGCGCGGCTGGAGGCAGTGAGCATCCTGGCGGCACGGGCGGGCATGATCGTGTCGCCCACCAAAGTGGGCTACATCGTCATGGCGGTCGATCGTGAAGGGCTCGAGCGCAAATTCGACGCCAAACAGCGCTCGCGATCGAAGCCCGGTGTGGTTCTGGTCAGTTCGATGCAGATGCTGCGTCGGCTGGCGCAGTTGACCCCCGAGATCGAGGCGCTGTATCAGCGTTGCTGGGACGAGGATGTGCTGCTCGGCTGCATCCTGCCCTGGCGCGAGAGCGGGATTGCGATGATCCCTGACGACGAGTCGGTCGAGCTCGTCATGGACCATCGCCAGACGTCGTGCTTCGTCATCCGTTTCGGCACACCGTCGGAGGTCATCGCACAGGACCTGTGGGAGCAGTACGGCATGCTGACCTTCGCCAGCTCGGCCAACCCCTCCGGGATGGGCAACCGCGGAGTGCTCGCCGGGGTCGGTACGCGCATCGCGACCCGCGCCGACCTTCTCATCGAGGCTGACGACTACGTGGCATCCATCCAGCCCGACCGCACCGAGAACGACCGCTACGAGCAGGGCGTGATGGTGTCGATGGTGGATGCCGAGGGGCGTCTCGTTCCCGAGCAGCACGGCGAGCGTTCGGTGCTGCCCGCGCCGCAGCTGATCAGGAAGGGTCTCGCGTTGGATCGGATCATGATGATGCTGGCAACGTCTTTCCCCACCTGGGATTACCGCCACGGCGAGTACTACTGACGACCGCACGGCGCCGAAAACGAGCGAGCGACCCTTCCCGCCGGGAGGGTCGCTCGTTCGTTTTCGTGCTGTTCAGCTGTCGTGCACGGTGAAGACACTTCTCATTAAATAGACGATCGTCTGATGGAGGAAGGCGGCGACATCCCCTATGGTGAAGGTCGTTGACCAGACGTTCGTCTGATCAAATCGCACGATGCCGTCACGATGCGTATCGTCGCGGCAGAGCCCGGAGAAGAGAAGGAGCGTGCCATGGTCTCTCGCACGTCTCGCCCGCCCTCGACATCCGTCCGTGGACCCATCGCCCTGATGCTCGTCGGCGTCATCATGATGGGGGCGGCCACGACGTTCGCCCCGGTTGCAGCCAGCGCGGTCGCGGCCGGAGGCGTGATCGGCGTCAGCGGCAGGGCAGCATCCTTTGCCGACCTCGAGCCGGCGAGCGATACGGGTGCTGCCGGCGACGAGACGGCACATCATGCTGTCACCGTGACCTTCTCGACACTCATGCACCGCACGGGCGATGTGGTGACGTCGGTGCTGCTTCAGGGGCCCGACCCCGAGACAGGTCGACCCGGCTGGTCGAAGTGCATCGACCTGCCCCAGTCGGGCTTGCCGACCTGGACCACCGTGCCGGTGCGGCTGGCCTACGCAGCCGACTACACGACCTCGTCGTACAGAGACTTCGCCTGCGCCGGGGGATTCGACTACCGCTGGTCGGCGGGTACGATCTCGACGCGCTTCACCCACTGGACCGTCTACACCTTCCGGGCTCCGCGCATCTCGCTGCGATGACGTCGGGACTCCTGCGCCCGCGCGCATAGGGTCGTGGTGTGCAACAAGACTTCGTCGTGCCGCCCGAGGAGGTCGTCACCGACCTGGTCACTGATGTTCTGCGCGCGGCGGGGGAGAGCTGCGACCCGGCGCGCTGGCAGCGCATCGAGCACGGATCGGCGAACCTCGTGATCCTGGCGGGTCGGGTCGCGGTTCGCGTCTCCCGCACGCCCTCCGCAGCCGCAGAAGCCCTTCGTGCTCAGCGGCTCATCGATCATCTTCCTCCGTTGCCCTTCGCGGTGCCGCGATCGGTCGCCGCGCCCGCGCGCGCCGGCCAGATCATCGCCATCGCGCAAGAGCGGGTCACGGGGGAGGCACACCTGAGCGGCAGTGGCGACGGCGCTCAGCTGCGACGTCTACTCGACGCCCTGCGAGAAGTTCCGCTCGCTCCGCTGGCGCCGTACCTCGCCGACCGAGATGCGTATATGGGCGGTGGCGCGTGGCGCGGCATCCTGTCGGAACGCGTCATCCCGCTCCTCGACCGCGCGGCGCGGGAGCGGGCGCACCCAGCTGCCGATGCGCTCGCCGCGCTCGACGCCGCTCCGCAGGTGTTGACGCACGGCGACCTCGCCGGAGCGAACGTGATGTGGTGCGGGGGAGCGGTCAGTGCGGTCATCGACTGGGATCTCGCCGCGGCCGCCGATGAGGCGAAGGATGTCGCTGCGCTCGCAACCTGGCACGGGTGGGACGTGCTGGCGGGTGTCGTCCCGCCCGAGACCCTCGCCCGAGCGCGGACGATCGCCGAGACCTACCCTCTGCAACTGGTGAGCTTCGCCGTCGTCGGTGGGCGCCCCCAGACGGAGATCGTTCGCGCGCTCGCGCGCGCGAACAGCCGGTATTCCGATGCCGGCGCGCTCGGCGCCGCCGGTTCGTAGACTGGCTCGATGCAGCCGCTCACGGAAGACCAGGTGCGCGCCGCCCTCGTCAACGCCACCCCGGACGAAGCCGAAAGACTGGCGTTTCCCCTCTCATTCGTCCTCGTCGACTGGGACCACCTGGATTTCCTCGCGTGGACCGATCCCGAATTCCGTGCGCGCGGATACCTCGTGATCGAGCGTGAGGGGGTCGCGACCGCGATCGTGCTGCGCGCGGCATCCGGAGCTCACCCGCACGCGGCGCTCTGCAACCTCTGCCACACGATGCAGCCCGGCAACCAGGTGACCCTGTTCTCGGCGCGGCGCGCGGGGGATGCCGGTGCGCGCGGCGACAGCGTCGGAACCTACATCTGCGCCGATCTGGGATGCCATGAGAACGTGCGACTGGCTGCGCCTTTGGCGCCGAGCGAAGTGCGCGCGAGCGTGGACCGGCGCATCGACGGCACGCGTCAGCGCGTCGAGGCGTTCGTGGAACGGGTCGTCGGCGCGGCGTGAGCCCGACATCGACCTCGTGGTTTTTCGGAACCGTCGTCGCCGGGTAAGATGGTTGATCGCGCCTCCGGTCGACTGGAAAAGCTGGCCGGGTGCGCACTTGGCGAGTTACCCAAGCGGCCAAAGGGATCTGACTGTAAATCAGCCGTCTTCGACTTCGGGGGTTCGAATCCCTCACTCGCCACATCGGAAAGGCCCCGCATCAGCGGGGCCTTTCGTGTTGTCAGCCGCCGCCGCGCTCGTGCTCCGCGCTCCCCGCCGATTCCCCCCGCACAGCGGGGCTCGCTCATGTCAGGATGGGTGAAGCGGCGACTGCCGACGAAGGGGAGCGACATGACCGAACCGACGACGTCACCAGAGTCCAGCAAAGTGCTTCGCGCGACGATTTGGGTCGCCATCGGGGCGCTCATCGCGGCGGCCGTCGTGTGCGTCGTGTGGGTGCTGATCGGCGATTCGAACGGAATCGTTGGAAAGGCGTTCCTCACGATCCTGCTGCTCGCCGGCTTCGCGGGCGTCGCGATCGCCGAGTCGAACATGGCCGCGCGGCGGCCGACCTGGCTCACCCTCGCGAGCATGATCTCCTGGGTCATCACCCTGCTCGCCGGCGCATTCCTGATCTGGATGCCGACCGACTCGCACTTCGGCGTCGGCGCCGAGCGGGTGTTCAAGTTCGTCCTCATCGCGCTGATCATCCAAGGGGCTTTGCTGCACGCCCGCCTGTATCTGAAGGCGTTCCTGCGTCACCAGACGACGTTCACCACGATCGTCTCGTACGTCACCATCGGTCTGGTCGTGATCCTCATGGTCATGCTCGTGCTTCCCCTCATGACCGAGGAATTCGTCGACTACCGTCCGCTGTACTGGCGGGTCGTCGTCGCTCTCGCCATCCTCGGCGCCGTCGGCACCGCTCTGATCCCGCTCGTCAACGCCCTGTTCGCGCCGAAGCGTCCGCGTCCGCCCGTCGCGGCGGCGGCACACTACGGTGCTGCGGCCTACGGCACGGCCCCCTACGGTTCGGCTCCTGCACCGGCATCCGCTCCGCACGGCCAGTCCGGGTACGCGCCCGCGGCCACCCCTGCTCCCGCGCCGTGGCCGACGCACGCCGACGGCGTGACCCCGCTGCCCGTGATGCCCGACGGCACGCCCGACTGGAACGCGTACTACACGGGGCAGCCGTCGCACCCGGCATCCGAGGCCACCCAAGCCCCGCAGGGCTACCAGGGTTTCCCACCGGCTCCGCCGCTGCCCCCGCAGCAGTACTCCTGATCGGAGGGGCGTCGACGTTCCGTCTGCGCGGCGGCGCACCG
>CAUPYO010000050.1:0-9695 GCA_963515565.1 uncultured Microbacterium sp. | reverse complement strand
GCGCCACGTCGCGCGGCATCCATGAGACCGCGAGGATGCCGCCGATCTCCGACAGTAGGAATCCGATGAGGAAGCCCCCGAGGTTGACGCCGACGATCGAATAGACGCTCGTCGCGAGAGCGATGACCCCGTAGAGGATGCGGTGCGCGGGCGTCGCGATCACCAGCGCGCCGAGCGCGACCAGCAACAGCGGGATCACGACGGCCTGCAGCCCCTCGATGCCGAGGTGGATATGCAGACGGCCGAAGTCGAGCTGGCTCGACCCGAACATCGCCAGCCCTCCGACGATCAGAAAGATGCCGCCGACGAGCGGCCGCTCGCGCCGCCACTGCTTCCCTCGGGTGGCGCGGCGCGTCAGAAGCATCCCGTCGATCCGTCCGTCAGCTTCAGCGACATTCCAGTGAGCGTGAAGACCGAGGCCTGCGTGCTCCACGACGTCTGCTGGAGGTTGTTGATGGTGACGCCGTCGGCATCCTGGGCGAAGTCGCCCGCCGACCCCTTCGCCGCCGTGTTCACGGTGGACGCGTCGACGCCGATGCGGATGTTCGAGAACGACGAGTCGCCCTTGAGCTCGGTCATGCCGATCTGCAGGTCGGTGGCCGACGCGGGGTTTCCGCCGCCGCCGGCGGTGATCATCACGCCGACCTTGCCGAGCGGTGTATCCGAGACCACCGACTGGCAGAGGTCGTACAGCTGTGCCGAGGCGATGTTCGCGATCGCGACGTTGTGGGAGCCGCCCGCCGTGTCTTGCGTCACGCCGGCGTACTGCGAGAAGCCCGTTCCCTCCAGCTTCGAGGCGCTGATCTGGAACTGACTGCCCGACACGGCGAACGACACGGGCACGGCGCCCTGGGCGACACCGCCGAGCAGGAAAGTCGAGGCGAGAACGACGGGGATCGTGGCCAGGGTGATGCGACCTGCACGGGAGCGGGTGGGGTTCGAGAGTCTCATCGATCCTCCGGATGCCGGGGCGCCGGCTCCGCTGCCGGTGCGCTCGATCACCGACTTTGCGCCTGAATTGACAAACAGTCAATAAGCTCGGCGTGTTCGTGAGAGGACTCTCATCTTGCGGGCGGGGCAACGCCCGACGACGTCGGTCGGTAGGGTCGGGGCATGGCCATCGACGCGCGCCGACGCCTGTCGCGCGAGGATCGGCGCGCGCAATTGATCGCCTCGGGGGTCACCTTCCTGGTGACGCGACCGCTGGACGAGCTCACGATCGAGGCGCTCGCCGAGCGTGAAGACGTCTCGCGAGCGCTCGTCTTCCACTACTTCGGCACGAGACAAGGACTGCATACCGCCGTCGTCACCACGGCCCGTGATGCACTGATCGCGGCATCCGCCCCGCGTGAAGAACTTCCGGCGCTCGAGCGCCTCGACGACACCGTCGCTCGCATCGTCGCCTTCGTCCGCGCCCACCGCGGCACCTTCTACTCGCTGGTGCGCGGTGTGGCCAGTGGCGACCCGGTCGTCCGCGAGCTGGTCGACGAGGCTCGGGATGAGAATGCGCGCCGTATTCTCGACGTGTTCCGCGAGCTCGGCTACGTCGACTCCGCATTGCTCAGGGTCTCCGCACGTGCCTGGGTGGCGTTCGCCGAAGACGTGCTCATCGAGCTCGGGCTCGAATCAGACCGCCCGGCCGAAGAGATCGTCGGTCTGCTCGCCCGCTCTGCCCTGGCCGTCGCGGCATCCGTCCAGCCCTGAATCCGCGCGAGCGCCACAAGCCGGGCCACTAGGCTGGCGGCGTGCTGCTCAGTGATCGTGACATCCGTATCGAGATCGCCGCCGGTCGGGTGGGCCTTGCCCCCTGGGACCCCGAGATGGTGCAGCCTTCGAGCGTCGACGTGCGACTCGACCGCTACTTCCGACTGTTCGACAACCACAAGTACCCCTTCATCGACCCCGCCGAAGACCAGCCCGACCTCACGCACCTCATCGAGGTGAAGCCCGAAGAGCCGTTCATCCTGCACCCCGGCGAGTTCGTACTCGGCTCGACCTTCGAGCAGATCACGCTGCCCGACGACATCGCGGCGCGGCTCGAGGGCAAATCGTCGCTGGGACGGCTCGGCCTGCTCACCCACTCGACGGCCGGCTTCATCGACCCGGGCTTCTCAGGCCACGTGACACTCGAACTGTCGAACGTCGCGACGCTGCCCATCAAGCTGTGGCCCGGTATGAAGATCGGCCAGCTCTGCTTCTTCCGCCTGTCGTCTGCCGCCGAGAACCCCTACGGCACCGGTCCCTACCTCAACCGGTACCACGGGCAGCGCGGCCCGACGGCCTCGCGGTCGTTCCAGAACTTCCACCGCACCGACGTCGGCTCGACGGATGCCGGGGCGCGCGGCGCCTGACGCTCTGGAGTGGCCTGCGGGTCGCGTTCAGTCCTTGAGGCCCCGGAAGTCGCTCTCGCGGAACTCCGTCTCGATGCGCGCTGCGGCGTGAGCGATCTCGCGTTCGCGCAGTTCGACGCGGCGGATCTTGCCCGAGATGGTCTTGGGTAGTTCGGCGAACTCCACGCGGCGCACCCGCATGTACGGCGGCATGTGCTCGCGCGCGTGCGCCAAGATCGCCCGCGCCGTCTCGGCATCCGGCGCCGCCGTCGCGCTGAGCTGCACGTAGGCCTTCACGATGTTCAGGCGCACGTCGTCGGGCGCGCCGACCACGCCCGCCTCGGCGACGGCCGGATGCGTCAGCAGGATCGACTCGACTTCGAACGGCGACACTTTGAAGTCGCTCGCCTTGAAGACGTCGTCGGTGCGGCCGACGAAGGTGAGGAAGCCGTCGGCGTCGCGCGAGGCGACGTCGCTCGTATGGAACAGGCCGTCGTGCTCGACCTTCGCCGTGCGCTCGGGCTCGCCGACGTAACCGGGGGTCAGGTTGAACGGGCGCGTCGGCGTGGTCGGCAAGCAGATCTCGCCCTCGTCGGCTTCGAGTCCGGTGAGCGGATCGATCAGCACCACGTCGTTGCCCGGCAGCGGCCGGCCCATGGAGCCCGGCTTGAGCGGCGTACCGGGAGTGTTGCCGATGACCGCGGTCAGTTCGGTCTGCCCGTAACCGTCGCGGATCTGGATGCCCCACCAGCGCTCGATCGTCGCGATGACCTCGGGGTTGAGGGGTTCGCCTGCCGACAGCAGTTCGCGAAGGGCGCGTGGGCGCTTCTCCAACGACGCCTGAATGAGCATGCGCCACACCGTCGGGGGCGCGCAGAACGTGTTGACCTCGGCGCGATCGAGCTGGGCGACGAGAGCCTCGGGGTCGAAGCGCGAGTAGTTGTAGACGAACACCGTCGCCTCGGCGATCCAGGGCGAGAAGAAGAGACTCCACGCGTGCTTGCCCCACCCGGGCGCACTGATCGTCATGTGCACATCGCCCGGACGCACGCCGATCCAGTACATCGTCGACAGGTGGCCGACCGGGTAGGTCAGGTGAGTGTGCTCGACCATCTTCGGACGCGATGTCGTGCCCGAAGTGAAGTAGATGATCGACGGATCGGTCGAATCGACCTCCACACCCGGTGCCGCATCGCTCGCGGCATCCGCGTCATCGAAGAAGTGCCAACCGGCGCGCGGCGAGCCCGCGACGATGCGGATGAGCTCCGGGTCGAGGGTGTCGAACTTGGCGGCATCCGCCGTGTCGGCGATGACGGCGCGAACCTCGGCGCGCTCGAGGCGCTCTGCCAGGTCGTCGCTGCCGAGCACGACCGAGGTGGGCAGCATGACCGCGCCGATCTTCATGATCGCGAGCATCGCCTCCCACAGCTCCATGCGGTTGTCGAGCATGAGCATGACGCGGTCGCCCCGGCCGATGCCGCAGGCGCTCAGCCAGTTCGCGACCCGGTTCGACTGTCGGCGCAGCTCGTCGAAGGTGACGGAGGCTTCGCTGCCGTCTTCTTCGACGATGCGCAGGGCGATGCGATCGTTGGCTTCGGCGATGCCGTCGAACCAATCGACGGCCCAGTTGAAGTGGTCTCCGACATCGGGCCAGCGGAAGGCGGCATGCGCCGCGTCGAGGTCATCGGCGTGGGACAGCAGAAGGTCGCGGGCGTCGCGGAACGCGCGACCGGCGGGGGAGAGGGGCATGGGTGTTCTCGATCTGCGCCGCGGGTCCGCCGCGCGTCGCCGCCATTCTAGGAGCGTTCGGCGGGCGGCCGGGGCGGGCGGCGGCGGGTTCGCGTGTCGCACCGCCGCCGTCCCCAACTCCTCCATCCCTTCTGGCCGCCGCGCACGAACCGCGTGAATACGGGGTGTGGCGACGGCGAGGGCGAAAGGTGGAGGAGTTGGGGACGGGTGAGGAGCGGTGCACACGCGCATCGCGCCGCGCTCAGGCGCTCGCGGCGGTGCGTCCCTCGCTGAAGCCGGCGGCGAAGCCGCGCTCGTAGGCGCTCTCGGCGTCACGGTGACGTGAGCCGCGATCGGCGCAGCCGCGGCCGCCCCGATCGGCGCCGCCACGGACGCGGCTGACGACGGCTACAGCTCTTCGGCCCCGGGCCAGATCTCGTCGACCTCGAGCGTCAGGTCGATGATCTGGCGAAGCAGCCCGCCCGTCGTCGTCGCGCGCAGCAGCGCCTGCTGGTCGTATTCCACGAGCGGGGCGATCGCGGCGATCTGCCACACGGCGGCGAGCGGATCGTCCGACAGCTCGATGTGGGCGCCCCATGGCGCGTCGGGAAAACGGCTCAGCACGCGACGCACGATCGCTTCGGCCTCGACGCGCAACGGCGTCAGCGCGTCGTTCCACTCCAACGCGGGCAGAACCGTCACCTCGGCGCGGGGATACGGGTCGTCGTCAAGCCAGCGGTCGACCGTGAACCTGTCGCCGCCGATGGCGACGACCTGGAGGGCGTCCGCGCCGGCGGCGATGGTGGTGATCCGGGCGAACGTGCCGATCCCCGATCGCTGGTCACCGCCACCGGTCTCATGCCCGCGGTCGATGAGGACGACCCCGAAGCGCGGGTCGTCGCTGTCGAGCAGTTCGCCCATCAGCTGCAGGTAGCGCGGCTCGAATACCCGCAACGGCAGCGGCGTGTGCGGAAAGAGCACCGATCCGAGAGGGAACATCGGCATGACCGTCATGGGCCCAGTCAAACACTCGGCGACGTACAGTGGGCGGGTGCCTCGCCCACGACCCGATACACCCGCGCCCGGCCAGGAGTCGGTGTGGGACTACACGCGCCCGCCGCGCGTCGAAGCGGTGCCGGCGCGCGTGACGATCCGCCTGGGCGGTGAGCTCATCGCCGACACGCGAGACGCCGTGCGCGTGCTCGAGACGAGCCATCCGCCGGTCTACTACTTGCCCCTGGCCGACTTCGTGTCCGGAGCCCTCGTGGATGCCGCCGGCGCCTCGTTCTGCGAGTTCAAGGGCACCGCCCGCTACCTCGATGTGGTCGGCGGAGGGGTCGTGCGCGCCGCAGCGGCGTGGAACTACCCGCAGCCCTCGCCCGGATTCGCCGCGCTTGGTGATCGCGTCGCCGTCTACGCGGGGACCATGGACGAGTGCACCGTCGACGGCGAGGTCGTCACGCCTCAGCCCGGTGGCTTCTACGGCGGGTGGATCACGGCGGATGTCGTCGGACCGTTCAAGGGTGTGCCCGGCTCGATGGGGTGGTGAGAGGCCCCTTTCCGCGTGGCTTTGCGGGATGCCGGGGCGGCGTCGGAGGCCCGGTGCGACTACCGTGGACCTATGGCCTCTGACAGCATGACCGAACCCGTCGAGGCAGCGAACGCGCCCGACGCCCCGACCTCCGCCTCCGCCGAGGCTCCGACGACGACCGGCTTCGCCGATCTCGGGCTCGATCCCGCGGTCCTGAAGGCGCTCAAGGACGTCGGCTACGAGACGCCGTCGGCGATTCAGGCGGCGACCATCCCGCCGCTGCTCGCCGGCAAGGACGTGCTCGGCACGGCCCAGACGGGCACGGGAAAGACCGCCGCGTTCGCGCTGCCGATCCTGTCGCAGCTCGACCTGTCGCAGAAGACGCCGCAGGCGCTGGTTCTCGCTCCGACGCGCGAGCTCGCCCTGCAGGTGTGCGAGGCCTTCGAGAGCTACGCCGGACACCTTCGCGGCGTCCACGTGCTCCCCGTCTACGGCGGTCAGGCGTACGGACAGCAGCTGTCGGCCCTCCGCCGCGGCGTGCACATCGTCGTCGGCACCCCCGGTCGCATCATGGACCACCTCGCCAAGGGCACCCTCGACCTCTCCGAGCTGCGCTTCCTCGTGCTCGACGAGGCCGACGAGATGCTGAAGATGGGCTTCGCCGAAGACGTCGAGACGATCCTCGCCGACACTCCCGCCGGCAAGCAGGTCGCGCTCTTCTCCGCCACGATGCCCGCGCAGATCCGCCGCCTGGCCGGCACGTATCTGAAAGATCCCGAAGAGATCAACGTCAAGGCGAAGACCTCGACGGCGACCAACATCAGCCAGCGCTACCTGATGGTGTCCTACCCGCAGAAGGTGGATGCCCTCACGCGCATCCTCGAGGTCGAGCCCTTCGAGGGGATGATCGTCTTCACCCGCACGAAGAACGAGACCGAGACGCTGGCCGAGAAGCTCCGCGCCCGCGGCTACACGGCGGCCGCGATCAACGGCGACGTCGCGCAGGACAAGCGCGAGCGCACCGTCAACCAGCTGAAATCCGGCAAGCTCGACATCCTCGTCGCGACCGACGTCGCCGCGCGCGGCCTCGACGTCGACCGGATCAGCCATGTCGTCAACTTCGACCTGCCGATCGACACGGAGTCGTACGTCCACCGCATCGGCCGCACGGGTCGCGCGGGCCGCACGGGCGATGCGATCAGCTTCGTGACGCCGCGGGAGCGCCGCATGCTGGCCTCGATCGAGAAGGCGACCCGCCAGCCGCTCACCGAAATGAGCCTGCCGAGCGTCGACGACGTCAATGCGAAGCGCCTCACCGGTTTCGACGACGCGATCACCGCGGCCCTCGCCGAGACCGAGCGCATCGACCGATTCCGCGACATCATCGACCACTACGTCACCCACCACGATGTTCCCGAGGCCGACGTCGCCGCCGCGCTCGCCCTCGTCGCACAGGGCGAGACGCCGCTGCTGCTCGACGCCGATGCGATCGAGCCGCCGCGCAGTCAGCGCAGCGACCGGTTCGACCGCGATGCCCGCGACGGCGACCGTGGCGACCGCGGTGACCGGCCGCGTCGCGAACGCAGCGGAGGCGCCACGGCGACCTACCGCATCGAGGTCGGGCGTCGCCACAAGGTCGAGCCGCGTCAGATCGTCGGCGCCCTCGCCAATGAGGGGGGCCTGCGCCGCGAGGACTTCGGCGCGATCCAGATCCGTCCGGACTTCTCGCTGGTCGAGCTGCCCGCCGATCTGCCGCGCGACACCCTGCAGCGCTTGGAGAGCACGCGCATCAGTGGGCGTCTCATCGAGATGAAGCCCGACCGCTTCCAGCGCTCCGCGAAGCGCCCCGAGCGTTCCTACGGCGACCGCCCCGATCGCGGCGGCGAGCGTCGTCCCCGCCGCGACTGACGCCGCCCCGGCATCCGCGGGTTCTGCGTTTCGACTCGCTGCGTCCTCTCAACGACCGGGGCTACTGATTCGCGGTCGTTGAGAGGCGCGCAGTGCCAGGTCGAAAGGGGTGCACCGACCGAACTGCAAGGCCCTGCCCGCAACACGCCCCCACGCGCCCCGCGGGAGCGGCGTGTCGGCTGCGATCCCTTGCAGTTCGGTACGCCCGGCCGGCCGACCGACGCGGCTCAGCGGATCTCGACCTGCGCTGTCTTGACGGGCAGCATGAGCACGAGCCCGGCGAGCAGGATCAGCACGATCCCCAGGATGCCGAGGCGGGTGTCGCCGCTGAGGGCGACGAACAGGGCGAACAGGCCCGGAGCGAGGAACGATACGGCGCGCCCGGTCGTGGCGTAGAGCCCGAAGATCTCGCCCTCGCGGCCCTCCGGTGTGATGCGCGCGAGGAAAGAGCGCGACGCCGACTGCACCGGCCCGACGAACATGCAGAGCACGAGGCCGACGATCCAGAACCCGAGCTGGGCGGTGCCGATCACCAACACCGCCAGGCCGGCGACGACAAGCCCGATGAGCGAGACGAGGATGACGTTCTTCGGCCCGAAGCGATCGTCGAGTCGGCCGGCGAAGATCGTGGAGATTCCTGCGACGACGTTCGCGGCGACCGCGAAGTAGAGCACCTGGGTCGAGCTGAAGCCGAACACCTGAGCGGCGATGATCGCGCCGAAGGTGAACACTCCCGCGAGACCGTCGCGGAAGACGGCGCTGGAGAGCAGGAACAGCAGCACCTGGCGGTTTCCGTGCCACAGTCCACGCAGCGTCGCCCACAGCACGGCGTACGAGCGGAAGAAGCCGACCTTCACCCGACGCTCGGATGCCGGGATCTCCGGCACCCGCACGAGCACGGGGATCGCGAACACACCGAACCACACCGCCGAGGCGAGCACGGCGAGGCGGATGTCGAGACCGCCCTCGGTCGTGATGCCGAGCGGTCCCGGGCTCGAGCTGAGCCCGATGAACCCGAGCAGCAGCACGAGCAGCAGCACGATGCCGCCGACATAGCCCATGCCCCACCCGAACCCGGAGACCCGGCCCATCGTCTGGCGGGTGGACACCTGCACGAGCATCGCGTTGTAGTTGACGCTGGCGAACTCGAAGAAGACGTTGCCGACCGCGAGCAGGGTCGCGCCCAGCACGAGGTAGTCCGGGGTGCCCTGCACGAAGAACATCGCGGCCATGGCGAGCACCACCACGCCGGTGTTGATGCCGAGCCACAGCTTGCGGCGTCCCGAGCCGTCGGAGCGCTGACCGAGCACGGGCGCGAGCAGGGCCACCAGGATGCCGGCGATCATCAGCGCGATGCCGATGAGCGATGCGTTGTCGGCTTTCGCCGCCACCAGCGCCGGGTTTTTGTCGTCGTCACCGGCCGCCGCGACGATCGCGGGGTCGATGAAGTAGCTGCTGGACAGGTACGTGCTGAAGACGAACGTCGTCACCACCGCGTTGAACGCTGCCGATCCCCAGTCCCAGAGCGCCCACGCCCGCACGCCGCGTCTGTCGGCGGCGATGGCTCGAGCACCGGTGGCGGCGAGGGAGTCGGGAGCGGGCTGAGCGGGCAGTGACATGTTCGTCACGGTATGTCCCTTCGGTGAACACCGGGTGGCGGCGCGTCGTCGTGCCGCGAGGCTCAGGCTACTCCCGGCATCCCCTCCCAAAAGTTGAGCCAATGCATATCAACTTCGGTTTGACAGCGAGGGATGCCGCGGCTATCGTGGGGAGCATTGAAGTTGAGCCCTGCAGACTCAACCCCGCAGACTTTCTCAGATCCGTTTCACGAAAGGGAACACACATGGCACGTGCAGTGGGTATCGACCTCGGGACGACGAACTCCGTCGTCTCGGTCCTCGAGGGCGGCGAGCCGAAGGTCATCGCCAACGCCGAGGGCTTCCGCACGACCCCCTCGGTCGTCGCGTTCACCAAGGACGGCGAGGTGCTGGTCGGCGAGACCGCCAAGCGCCAGGCCGTCACCAACGTCGACCGCACACTGGCCTCGGTCAAGCGTCACATGGGAACCGACTGGAAGACCCAGGCGATCGACGGCAAGCAGTACACGCCGCAGGAGATCTCGGCCCGCATCCTCCAGAAGCTCAAGCGCGATGCCGAGGAGTACCTGGGCGACAGCGTCACCGACGCGGTCATCACCG
>CAUPYO010000049.1:0-9773 GCA_963515565.1 uncultured Microbacterium sp. | reverse complement strand
GTTCGGGTCGGATGCCTACCGGTTCTACTTCCTGTCGGCGATCGCGTTCGGCCAGGACGGCTCGTTCTCGTGGGAGGACCTGTCTGCGCGCTACCAGGCGGAGCTGGCCAACGGTTTCGGCAATCTCGCGTCGCGGACGACCGCGATGATCGAGAAGTACTTCGAGGGCGTCGTGCCGCCGCCCGCCGCGTACACGGAGAGCGATCTCGGCATCCAGAAGAGCGTTGCGGATGCCGCGGTCGCTGCCGACGCTGCGATCGAGCGCTTCCGCCCCGATGAGGCGATCGCCGCGATCTGGACGATCGTGGATGCGCTCAACGGCTACATCACCGACAACGCCCCGTGGGCTCTGGCGAAGGAAGAGGACCAGCGGGGCCGCCTCGGCACCGTGCTGTATACGGCCGCCGAGGGGCTGCGCGCTCTTGCCGTGCTGTTGAGCCCGGTGATGCCCGTGGCGACGGAGAAGTTGTGGGTCGCGCTCGGTCACTCTGGCCGTCTGCAGGACCAGCCGCTGCGCGAGGCAGGTACGTGGGGCGTGCTCGTGCCGGGCACCAGCGTGAACGGACTTCAGCCGTTGTTCCCGCGGATCGAGCAGTAACGCGCTCCGACTCGCTGCGCTCGCTCAACGACCGGGACGAGCGCGGCGACGGAGGTTCCCGGTCGTCGAGCGACGGGCGAAGCGAGGAGTCGAAACGTCATGACGGATCCATCGACCTACGTGCGTGTGCGCGAGAAGAGCGCGCGGGACGTGTCGTATCCGCCGGCGCCGGAGCCGTTGCCCGTGCCGGTGTACGACAACCACACACACCTCGAGATCGAAGACGGTGAGGGTCTCCCGCTGGACGAGCAGATGCGTCGCGCGGTCGAGGTGAACGTGATCGGTGTCGTGCAGGCCGGTGGTGACATCGAGTCGAGCCGCTGGTCGGCGTGGGCGGCGGCGTCCCATCCGCGCGTTCTGGCCGCGGTGGCGATCCACCCGAATGAGGCACCGGCGTACGCGGAGAAGGGGATGCTCGCCGAGGCGATCGCCGTGATCGATGAGCTGGCCGCGCAGCCGCGCGTGCGGGCGATCGGTGAGACCGGGCTCGACTTCTTCCGTACGGAGGAGTCGGGTCGGCCCGCACAGTTGGAGAGTTTCGAGGCGCATATCGCGTTGGCGAAGAAACACGCGATCGCGATGCAGATTCATGATCGCGATGCGCACGACGCCGTGCTCGAGACGCTCGAGCGGGTGGGTGCGCCCGAGCGGACGGTGTTCCACTGCTTCTCCGGTGATGCCGACATGGCGCGGATCGCGGCCGACCGCGGGTACTGGCTGAGCTTCGCGGGCAACATCACGTTCAAGAACGCGCAGAACCTGCGCGATGCGCTGGCAGTGACGCCGCGTGAGCGGATCCTCGTCGAGACGGACGCTCCTTTTTTGACGCCGACGCCGTTGCGGGGCCGTCCGAACGCGCCGTATCTGATTCCGGTGACGGTGCGTTTCATGGCGCAGGAGCTGGGGATGCCGTTGGAGGAACTGTGCGCGCAGCTCGCCGCCAACACGCTCGAGGTGTACGGCGGGTTCGAGGACTGATGTCCGAGGACGAGTGCTGGGACCTCGTTGACCAGTAAGGGCCTCCTTCAAGCGGCGGGAGGGTGACCGGCGGGCCGCAGCCCCGACAATGCGGTTAGTCGCCCCCGCGCGCACCGACCGGGCGGAGAACCGCGCTCGCCACATCGCGCGCGGTGACTCACGCTGGAGATATGGAATACGGCGGAGTTCTGCCCGAAGATGCCCCTGACCCGAGCGTCGCGTCGGAGGCGAGACTGCACGCCGTTCCGTTCTCGGTCTTCCAGCTGCGCCCCCAACCGTCGATCACCCGCACGCCGATCACCGGGTTCACCGAGAGCTCGGGATGGGCCGGCCACGAGGAGCTGTCGGTCGACTTCTCGTACACGCTCTGGCGCTACCCAGAGGATCACTCCGACCCTCGCAACGAAATCGAACTCGACGAGCGGACGCGGCCGTCGATCGAGGAGGTACCGCCGTGGGGCCGTCCGGCGTGGCTTGTGGAGCAGTCCCGGCTCTTCCGCTATCCGATGTTGTGGGCCGCGGTGCGCAGCGCGTGTCAGGCCTCGCCCGACTCGGAAAGACACTCGCTCGCACAGCTGCTCGTCGACCATGCGAACCACATTCTGCAGAACACCTTCCGCGAGGAACTCGGATTGCCGGTCCTCCCGACGGGGCTGAGTGATGACAGCGGGTGGCGCGCGACACGAAAGGCGGTCAAGGAGGCATCCCTCCGCGTCGACGGCCGCGACCGGGCCGCCCTGCACATCGATACTGATCCTTTCGTCTACGCTGTCGGATTCCGCGTCGACGACCACGTCGTATGCACCACCGTGGTTCCCCGAGACAGTCTCCCTTTCGTAGACCTGGAGATCACAACCTTCGAATGACCGGGCTGGCGGCTTTCTCGGCGTCCGTGGCCGGCGTGCCGAACTCCTCCTGGATCGAGACCAACCGGGAGCGGATACCCGGAATCTCGGGATCGACGCGGCTGCGCCACACCATTGTGGAGGAGTTGGGCACCGCGGACGGCCCCGCACCGACGGGCGCTCAGCGGGTGGTCGAGCCGCGAACGATCTCGAACGGGAGCTCGATCGAGCGGGGCACCTCGCCGCTGTCCAGTGCCGCGAACATGACCTCGGGCGCGCGCTCGGGGTGCAGGCAGAGGTGGGTGACGCCGAGCCTCTCGTTCACCTCGCAGTCGATCGTGCACAGCACGAGCAGCTGCACGTCGCGCGGCATCACGGTGCCGATCTGCTCGAGATGCAGGTAGATCTCCGGCCCCTCCTCGCAGTAGGCGAACACGGCGTCGGCTCCGGCGTCGATCAGCTCGTGCAGGGCTGGCACCAGACGGCGACGCCCGGCATCCACCCGCGCCACCAGCGGCGTCCTGCCCCCGACGGCGCTCCACGCGAGATAGGCGCTCTCGCCGAGCTGATCTCGGGGCACCTCGCTCTCGTCGACGAGGAAGCCGATGCGCTCGGCGCCGCCCTCCGCCAGATGCGCCAGGCCCGCGCGCACGGCAGCGGCGAACCCCGTGCGGATCGTGAGCACGCCACCGGGCACCGTCAGGTCGTTGGCGGCCACCGGGATGCCGGCGGCCACCGCGTCGCGCAGAATCGTGCGGTCGTCGGCCGGGTCGGGAAAGTACAGGGCATCGATCTGGGCGCCCACGAGCAGATCGGGGCGGCTGTCGGGCAGCACCGTCACCGTGAATCCGCGCGCGGCTCCCGCCTCGACGAGCGCGTCGAGCTGCCGCGCGCGTTGCAGGGCGCGCCGGCCGTCCTGCAAGGAGTTCGCCGCCATGACGAACCCGATCGACATCGTCCGGCCGCTGCGCAGCGCGCTGGCGTGCTTGTTCGGGGCGTACCCCAGTTCGGCCGCCACGGCCTTGATGCGTTCGCGCGTCTCCGCGCTGAGGTTGCCGCGGTCGTTGAGGGCCTGGCTGATCGCCGCCGTCGACACTCCCGCTCGCGCGGCGACATCGCGGAGCGTGACGCGTGTCATCCGTGGCCGCCGGTGCGATCGGATGCCACGGGGCTGGCGGCCGAGTCGTCGCCGGCCGCATCGCCCGTGGGGAACACGGTGTCGATGGCGCGGGTCCACGCGGTGCCCGCACCAGCGGCGGCGAGGGTGTGTCCCTGCGAGATCAAGCCGTGCAGCAGAGCCCCGGAGAAGTGACGCAGCGCCGCTTCGGTCTCGGTATCGGCCCCGCGCGAACGAGCACGGGCGATTTCGCGATCGAGCACCTTCTGCACGTGGTTGCGCATCTGCACCACGGCAGGAGCCACCTCGTGCACGCGCCGGGCCATGGCGTGGCGCTGAGCGGCGGTCTGAACGATGAGGCGGGCCTCGCCGATGGTGGCGAACTCGTCGATGGGTGCGTGCACCCGGATCGTGTCGAGGTCGAGCAGGTCGATGTCGACAAGCGAGCGCAGACCCGGGTCGACATTGCGCGGCATGCCGAGGTCGATGATCAGCTGAGGGCTCGTGACACCGGCGCGCGCGGCCCCGTGGCTCTCGGTGTCCAGCGCGTAGGTGTCGGTCGTGGTGGTGCAGGTGACGATCACATCGGCCAGCGCCGCTTCGGCGGAGAAGTCCGCGGCCGACACGGGGGTGAGGTGCTCGCGCTTCGCGAAGCGGTCGCGACCCGAGCGAGAGTGCACGCGGATGTCGACGGCGCCGACGGCACGCAGAGCGGCCAGCGATGCCGCGGCATACCGACCGGTGCCGACGAGCAGGACGCGGGCGGATTCCCACGAACCGATCCGGCTGCCGGCCAGCTCGACGGCAAGCCGGACGAGGGAGCGGCCCGACTCGCCGAGCTTCGTCGAGTTCTTTACCGCGCGGGAGGTCTCGGTGGCGCGCTGGAAAAGATGCTCCAGCGACGCGGTCGTCACGCCCTCGCGCCGGGCCGCGTCGAGCGCGCGGCGCACCTGGCCGGCGATCTCGTCTTCGCCGACGGCGACCGAATCGAGCCCCGACGCGACCGAGAAAAGATGCTCGGCGACCCGGTTGCCGTGCGCGAAGTCGACGGTCTCCCGCACGTCGCGAAACGGCAGAGCCGACAGCTCGGCCAGACGCTCCATCGCGGCATCCATCGCCGGCACGGGCGAGGTCTCGTCCGGGGCGTCTGCGAGGTCGAAGTACGCCTCGAACCGATTGCACGTGGCCAGCACGACGGCGCCGCGGATCGCTTCGTGCGATGCCGCGAGGTCGGTGGCGACGGTGTCACCGACGACCGAAAGACGCTCGAGAGCCTCGAGAGGAGTCGTTCGCTGATGAGCGGAGAGGCAGACGAGCACGCGGCTCCAGAGGTGATTCGAAACGGAAGGGATCGAGGTTAGTATAACGATTAACGCCCACCCGAGCCCGTCACCCCCGGAGCATCATCATCACTTCTTCTGCCGCCGCCGCAGCCCACCCCCTCACTGCGCACGGAACGTCATCGTCGCGCCTCGTCCGCGCTCTGCGCGGCGATCGCCCCGACGTCACCCCCGTCTGGTTCATGCGACAGGCGGGCCGCTCACTGCCCGAGTACCGGGCACTGCGCCAGACCGGCACAATGCTGGATGCGTGCCTGACGCCCGCTCTGGCCAGCGAGATCACCCTGCAGCCGGTGCGCCGGCACGGAGTGGATGCGGCGGTGTTCTTCAGCGACATCATCGTTCCGCTGCACCTCGTAGGTGTCGAGGTCGAGATCGCGGCCGGTCGCGGTCCCGTCTTCACGAACCCCGTGCGCACCGCGGCGGAGATCAGCGAGCTCGTCCGCATCGATCCGGCCCTCGTCGAGGAACGCGGTGAGGCCGTCGTCGAGGCCGTGCAGCAGACCGTCGCGATGCTCGCCGAGGAAAGCGATCGTCGCGGCGAGAGCCTGCCGCTCATCGGGTTCGCCGGCGCCCCCTTCACGCTCGCGGCTTACCTCGTCGAAGGTGGGCCGTCGAAGGACCACCTGGGGGCGCGTAGTCTCATCCACTCCGACCCGGCCGCGTGGGCGGATCTGACCGCGTGGCTGGCCGAGGTCACCGGCCGGTTCCTCGCGCTGCAGGTGCGTGCGGGGGCGAGTGCAGCTCAACTGTTCGACTCCTGGGCCGGGGCGTTGGCGCCGCGCGACTACCGACGAGCGGTACTGCCCGCGTCGGCCGCCGCGCTCGAGCCCGTTCGCGCGCTGCAGAGCGAGGGCATCGAGGTGCCGCTCATCCACTTCGGCGTGGGCACCGGCGAGATCCTCGCCGACATGGCGTCCATCGGCGTCGATGCACTCGGTGTGGATTACCGCATCGACCTCGACGACGCGGTCACGCGCATCGGGCGCGATCTCACTGTTCAGGGCAACCTCGACCCCGCGCTGCTGTTCGCCCCGGACGACGTGCGCCGTGCCGCCGCCCGTGCCGCCCTCGAATCGGGTCTCGCGGCACGCGCCCACGTCTTCAACCTCGGCCACGGCGTGCCGATGAACACCGATCCCGAGGTCCTCACCGATCTCGTCCGGACGGTGCACGAGTGGACTCCCGCGGAGAGCGTCCGGTGACGATTGCGGGCTCGGGTCGGGAGGCGGCCACGACGACGGATGCCGACGTGATCGTCGTCGGCGCCGGGATGGCGGGCCTGGTGCTCGCGCACGATCTGGCTCGGGCCGGTCGCCGCGTGATCGTCGTCGAGTCGGCGACGGAGGTCGGCGGGTTGCTGCGCCGCGGCACGCTCGCCGGCGTCGACATCGATCTGGGTGCGGAATCGTTCGCGACACGCACCGATGCCGTCGCCGACCTCGTCGCCGACGCGCACCTCGACCTGCAGCTGGTGTCGCCGCGCCCCCAGGGCGCCTGGCTCGCGATCGAAAGCGATGACGGTGTGATGCGGGCGCGACTGCCGCGGCGCACGGTGCTCGGCATTCCTGCCGACCCCGACGCCGAGGACGTGGTCGCCATCATCGGCGCCGACGGTGCCGCGCGTGCCCGCTCGGAGGAGCAGAGACCGGTCGATCCCGATGCGGAGCCGTCACTCTACGACCTCGTCGCCGGGCGGCTGGGGGAGCGTGTCGCCGATCGCCTGGTTGACACCCTGTGCCGCAGCGTCTACTCACGTCCGGCCGCCGAGGCACGGCTGTCTCAACTGCACCCCGGCATGTGGCGGGAGTTCGTCGACCGCGGCTCGCTGCTCGCGGCCGCCGACGCGATCGCCACCGGCCAGCGCGCCGGTGCTGCGGTGGGCGGTATCGCCGGCGGAATGTGGCGGCTGCCGGCCGCTCTCGCGCAGGCGGCGACTCGTTACGGCGCCGACATCCGCACCGGCGTCGAGGTGCGTGAGGTGCGGGTCGACGCGGATGCGGTGGCCGTCGACACCACCGACGCAACCGTGTCCGCGCCGCACGTCGTGATCGCCACGGGTCCGGCGGAGAGCGCACGGCTGCTGGCGGGCGAGCGCCTTTCGACGCGCTCCGCTCGCCCGACGACCGGGGTGGGCGGCGGCGTCCGCCTCGTCGCTGCTGCGATCGCGCACCCGGGGCTTGCCGACGAACCGATCGGCTCCGGCGTCATCGTCGGTGCCAGCCTGCCGACCGCGGCGAAAGCCCTCACACACATCACCGCGAAATGGGACTGGGCGCGCGCGGCGACACCCGACGGCATCCACCTCGTGCGTCTGTCGGCTCGCGACGCCGCCGCCGATACGCTCCGCACCACCGACGAGGTCGCGCGCGAGGTCTCCGTGCTCACCGGACTCGAGATCGCCCCCGACCAGGTCGTCGACGTGGTCGCCCAGCACTGGCCGGATGCCGTCGCGGGCCGTCCCGTACCCGACACGCTTCCCGCCGGCATGCATCTCGCCGGAGCGACCGCGGCCGGCACCGGCCTGGCATCGGTGATTCCGCACGCGCGAGAACTCGCCGCCCGCCTCGACGCTCTGCTGGCCGCCCCGTCCACCCCCGTCTCCGCCCTCCACGCCCACCCGGTTTCTTAGGAGTACCGCATGACCGACCCCACCCCGCTCGGCTACACCCTCTTCGCCGTCCTGGCCGGACCCCGTCCGCGCGTGGCTGCTCCCGACGCCGCCGCCGTCGACGAGCTGTCGGCCGCCATCGAGGCGGTCACCGCAGAGGGCGTGAGCGTTCGCGGTCTGTACGACGTGACGGGCATGCGGGCCGAAGCCGACCTCATGATCTGGCTGCACACCGCCCCCGGTGCGGTGGACGACCCGGCGGCACTGCAGAAGGCGTTGCGGACGCTGCGCCGCACGGCCGCGCTTCAGGGCTTCTCGGCCACGTGGACCGCCATGGGCGTGCACCGCGAGGCGGAGTTCAACAAGCGCCACATCCCCGGCTACCTCCGCGGCGAGACCGCGCGGGGCTGGTTGTGCCTGTACCCGTTCGTGCGCAGCTACGAGTGGTACCTGCTGCCCGATGAGGAGCGCGCGGCGATGCTGGCCGAGCACGGTCGAAAGGGTGCCCGCTTCACCGACGTCGTCGCGAACACGGTGTCGACCTTCGGACTGAGCGACTACGAATGGCTGCTGCCGCTGGAAAGCGATGACCCCATCCACCTCGTCGACATGATGCGCGACCTGCGGGCCACCGACGCCCGCCGCCACGTGCGAGAGGAAGTGCCGTTCTACACCGGACGGCGCCTGCAGCTCGACGAGCTCGCTGAGGTGCTGAGCTGATGGCTGAGAACATCGCTGCGGCGCAGCCCGCGTTCCGCCCGAAGCCCCCGCGCGCCAGCGCGGCGCCGGTGTGCGGTGAGGGATGCCGCGTGCCGGCCGCCACCCCCGCCACTTGTGCCGGTGACCCGCACGTCAGCGTGCCCACCGCTTATCAGGGTGTGCTGCTGCTCGGCTTCGGCGGACCCGAAGGCCAGGACGACGTCATCCCGTTCCTGCGCAACGTCACCGCCGGACGCGGCATCCCCGACGAACGCCTCGAAGAGGTCGCGCATCACTACCGCCACTTCGGCGGGGTGTCGCCGATCAACGAGCACAACCGCGAGCTGAAAGCAGCGCTGGACGCCGAGCTCGCCGCCCGCGGACTCGATCTGCCGGTGTACTGGGGCAATCGCAACTGGATGCCCTACGTCGCCGACGCGCTCTCCGACGCGCACGCGGCGGGCCACACCCGTCTGCTCGCGATCGCGACCAGCGCCTACAGCTCCTACTCCTCGTGCCGTCAGTATCGCGAAGACCTCGCCGATGCCGTCGAGGCGACGGGCCTGTCGGGCGTCGTCGAGATCGACAAGGTGCGGCAGTTCTTCGACCACCCCGGCTTCGTGACGCCGTTCGCCGAGGGCGTCGCCGAGGGCCTCGCGGGCCTCCACGCTCAGGGCTTCGGCGATGACGAGATCGAGATCCTGTTCTCGACGCACTCCATCCCGAACAGCGACGCCGATCGCTCGGGCCCGCCCGAGCGCGGATTCGGCGCCGGCGGCGCGTACGTCGCTCAGCACACCGCTGTGGCTGAGACGATCATGGCGCGCCTCGGGTCGTCGTGCGCGTGGCAGCTCGTCTTCCAGAGTCGTTCGGGCCCGCCGCAGGTGCCGTGGCTCGAGCCCGACATCAACGACGCGATGGCGGAGCTTCCGGCGCGCGGTCGCACGGCGGTGCTGATCGTGCCGCTGGGCTTTGTCAGCGACCACATGGAGGTGCTCTGGGACCTCGATACCGAGGCCATGGAGACCGCCGGTGAGCTGGGCCTCACCGCCATCCGCACGCCTACTCCCGGCACCCATCCGGCGTATGTCTCGGGCCTGGTCGATCTCATGGTCGAGCGTCTGAACGGCACCGCGGCCGCGGACCGTCCGCACGAGACCGACCTCGGTCCGTGGTACGACGTCTGCCGCCCCGGATGCTGTGAGAACAAGCGTCTGGGCTTCCAGCCGGCGCTCGCCGGGATCGCTCCGTGACGCCCGTCTCTTCCTCCGCCGCCGCCCCACTGCGGCTGGGAACGCGCGCCAGCCTGCTGGCGACGACCCAGTCCGGCCATGTCGCCGACGCTCTGCGCGCCGCGACGGGCCGCGCGGTCGAACTCGTGCCGATCACCACCGCCGGCGATGTGCTCACCGGTCCGCTCGCTCAACTCGGCGGTACGGGCGTGTTCGTCGCGGCGCTACGCGAAGCACTTCTGCGCGGGGAGTGCGACCTCGTCGTGCACTCGATGAAGGATCTGCCCACCGCCGACGTGGACGGACTGCGCATCGGCGCGGTGCCGCCGCGTGCGCCGGTGGGTGATGTCCTC